>VHDF01000072.1 GCA_016871495.1 Verrucomicrobiota bacterium
ATGATGCATTCGATTCGAGTCCTCATTATTGGGGGAATCACGGTGTTGTCCGCCACTGCGGTTGCCCTGCTGGCCGGCGAGTCTCCTCGATTCAATCGGGATATCAGGCCGATTTTGGCGGACGCTTGTTATGCCTGCCACGGTCCTGATGGCAACACGCGCAAGGCTGATTTGAGGCTTGACCATGCCGAGGGGGCGGCTCGGATCAAGGAAGGAAGGCAAGCGATCGTGCCGGGGAATCCGCAAGCGAGCGAATTGCTGAGGCGGCTTCGCACTGAGGATCCGGACGATGCCATGCCCCCGGTGAAGACGGGGAAGAAGCTGACGGCGGCGCAAATCGACCTGATCGAGCAATGGATCAAAGCCGGGGCTCGTTACGAGTCCCACTGGTCCTTCGTTCCCGTGGTGCGTCCGGAACTCCCCGGTCCCGCGCCAAGCTCCGGAAATCCCATTGATCATTTTATCGAGGACAAGTTGCGGCGTGAAGGGTTGGGGCTTTCCCCGGAAGCGGATCGCCGGACCTTGATTCGGCGGCTGAGTTTTGATTTGACGGGACTGCCGCCGAGTGCGGAGGAGGTGGACCGATTCGTCCGGTCGCGGGACGCGCGGGCATATGAGAGGCTGGTGGGGCGGTTCCTGGCCTCGCCTCATTATGGTGAGCGCATGGCGATGCCCTGGTTGGATTTGGTTCGTTATGCGGACACCATCGGCTATCACGGTGACGTGCCCTATTCCGTGTGGCCCTACCGGGACTATGTGATCCGCGCGTTCAACGACAATGTGTCCTTCGATCGATTTACCCGGGAGCAATTGGCGGGTGATTTGTTGCCGAACACCTCGTTACGGGAGAGGACGGCATCGGCCTACAATCGGCTGCTGAGGATCAGCACGGAGGGGGGAGTGCAGGACAAGGAATTCCTGGCCAAGTACGCCTCGGATCGGGTTCGCACGACATCCACGGTATGGATGGGGCTGACGCTGGCGTGCGCCGAGTGTCACGATCACAAGTTCGACCCATTGACGGCGCGCGATTTTTACCGATTTGCGGCCTTTTTTTCGGATCTCAAGGAGAAGGGATTTTACGACAAGGGTTTTTCGGAGAACGATTGGGGGAGCTATGTGAGGCTGGCGACTCCGGATCAGAAGGCGGCTTTGGGGAGGCTTGAGCAGGAGATGGCGTTGGTGCGGTCCGAGTTGGATGGAGTGACCGACGCCGCTTTGGAAAAGGAGCGGCAGGTTTGGGAACAGCAGGTGCTGGCGCTCGACCGGCTCGGGCTGTTGGCCTGGACGACGCAGGCGCCGTTGACGGCCCGGTCCTTGCACGGCGCGATGCTGACGATTGGCACCAATCAGTCGGTCACGGCGGGCGGAGAGGCGCCGGATCGGGATGTCTATGAAGTGACCTTTCGTCCGGGGCCGGGGATTTGGCACGCGCTCCGGCTGGAAACACTCGTGGACGAGATGTTTCCGGGCAATCGCATTGCGCGGGGCGGCATCACGTACGCGGTGACTGATTTTTCGTTGGAGATCCTGGGTGAGCAGGGCGGGCCGCGTGAGCGTGTGGAATTCATCCATGTTTCGGCGGATGCTCAAGGCGAAGGCCATCCCGCCCTGGCGATGATTGACGATGATCGTGCGTCCGGCTGGGCCATTACGGCGGGCCATTCTCGGGAGCATCAAGCGGCATTCAGATTCTCTCGTCCCTTGGTGACGGGGCCTGAGACGACTTTGCGCGTTCGCATCGCCCAGGAATCTGATTGGCGGCGGGCGACCATCGGTCGATTTCGATTGGGTTTATCCAATCTGCCGCGGCCTGGGCACGAGAAATCGACGATTCCTGAGGAAGTGTTGAAGGTGATCAAGACGGAGCCCAAGGAGAGAAAGGAGGATCAAGTTCAAAGTCTGGCCAGGTATTATCGCAAGGTGGCGCCGGATTTGGAGAAGTGGCATTGGCGTTTGGCGCGACTGCAGGCCGGCCATGGCAGGCTGGCGGCATCGATTCCGGCGACGTTAGTCAGCGAGGCGGTGGCGCGACCGCGGGACACACGCATTTTGCCTCGCGGCAATTGGATGGACGACTCGGGGGAGAAGGTGAGCCCTGGACTGCCCGAGTTTTTAGGGTTTTCCCAAGCGGAGGGACGATCCTTGTCGAGGGTTCAGTTGGCGGAGTGGCTGACGTCCAGGGAGAATCCTTTGACTTCGCGGGCGTTTGTGAATCGGGTTTGGCGCCAGTTTTTTGGCGCGGGTCTGACCCGGACGCCGGAGGACTTGGGGACGCAGGGCGATTGGCCGAGTCATCCTGAGTTGCTGGACTGGCTGGCGGCGGAATTCATGGAGCCGTCCGCCGTGACTTTGGGCGGGGTGGGGAAGGAGAAGCCGCGTGCGTGGGACGTGAAGCATCTGGTGCGGCTGATTGTGACGTCGCGAACCTACCGTCAATCGGCGGCGCCGAGGCCTGAAGCGGCGGAGCGGGATCCGGAGAATCGCTGGCTGGCCCGGCAGAACCGGTTTCGATTGGAGGCGGAGCTGATCCGTGACAACGCGCTGGCCATTTCGGGATTGCTGGAGCCTGAGATTGGCGGGGCGAGTGTGTTTCCGTATCAACCCGAGGGTTACTATTCCGCGCTGAACTTTCCGAAGAGGGAGTATGTGCATAGCCGGCGGGAAGCGCTTTACCGGCGCGGGATGTACACCCACTGGCAGAGGACTTTCCTGCATCCTGCGCTGATGGCCTTTGACGCGCCTTCCCGCGAGGAATGCACGGCGGCGCGGACGATCTCCAACACTCCATTGCAAGCGCTGGTGTTATTGAACGAGCCGGCTCAAGTCGAGGCGGCGCGGTCGTTCGCGGAGCGAATGTTGGGTCGTGGCGGGTCGCAGGAGGCCAAGCTGGGTTGGGGATGGCAATGTGCGACCGGGCGGCCTCCGACGGCTCGCGAGTTGAAAGTGCTGCAGGCGTTGCTGGAATCGGAGCGCCAGCGTTTTGCCGTGGATGAAGCTTCGGCGGCGATTTTGGTCAGCGTAGGTGACAGCGAGGTGCATTCGAGGAAGCCGGCGGGTGAACTGGCCTCGTGGACCACGGTGGCGCGGGCGATGTTGAATTTGCACGAGACCGTTACCAGGCCGTGATGCGCGGTTTTGGCAGATCCCTCAGACCTCAGCGATGAGAGGGCCGGATACTCTGAGGCTAAGACTCCGAGAACACTGCCGAGGCATTGGGTCAGCGCGCCCGAGCCCTTGGGACTCGCCCGCATCCCGAAGCTGTCTGTCGTGTGGCGCAGGCTGCCCAGCCTGACGTATCGCCGACTGCCAGTCGGCCCGGTGGGTGAAGAACGAGGCCCTTCCATGCTCTCCACGCGCCCAGCCCGGATCATTCATACTGAGCTTGAATCCGCGACAGTTTGCCGCGTGAGGGCACGCGGCCTACCATCGCGACTGCCTCTGTGTTTGTAGGCCCGGTTTTCTCACCGGGCGTCCCGTGCATGAAATAGGCGAGCTAGTTCCCTCCGTCGCCCAGCAGGCTGGGCAGCCTGCGCCACAGCAGACAGGGCTGTCTGCGTTACCAACACAACTCGGTCACCGACAGCATGCGGATGCACCGTTGGGACTCACCCGCTCGTTTACGAACGGGCCTTGGCGATGTGGTTGTGTGAGGACTGCGGATTGCTTCCGCGCGTGTCTTTTTCCAGCAGTTTTCGTTTTTCGTCGGAGGAGAATCTCCGCGCACCGGGAGGCTCATCTACATCCGCGAACCTCCGTGCCTACGCCATCAGCTTGGGCAGGAGATCGCCGTGGACGTCGGTGAGGCGGAAGTCGCGGCCTTGGAAGCGGAAGGTGAGACGTTCGTGGTCGATGCCGAGGAGGTGGAGCAGGGTGGCGTGGAGGTCGTGGACATGCGCGCGATCCTGAACGGCGTGGAACCCGAGTTCGTCCGTTTCGCCGACGACTGCGCCCGCCTTCATCCCGCCGCCGGCGAACCACATGGTGAACGCTTCGATGTGATGGTTGCGTCCGGTGCGTTCGCGCACTTCCCCCATGGGGGTGCGTCCGAATTCGCCTCCCCAAATGACGAGAGTATCATCAAGCATGCCCCGGGCGTGGAGGTCGCGGATCAGCGCGGCGCAGGGTTGGTCCACCTCATGAGCCACTTTGACGAGGTCTTCCTCAAGGGTTTGGCCGGGGGCGCCGTGGCTGTCCCAATCCGCGTGGTAGAGCTGGATGAAGCGCACACCGCGTTCGGCGAGGCGGCGGGCCAGTAGGCAGTTCCGCGCGAAGGAGGGGCGGTCGCGATCCACGCCGTAGAGTTGGAGCGTGGCTGGGGATTCGCCCTGCAAATCGGCGAATTCCGGGGCGCTCGTTTGCATGCGGAAGGCGAGTTCGTAATTGGCGATCCGGGTGGCGATTTCGGGGTCGCCGGTTTCGATCATGCGAGCCAGATTGAGTTCGCGCAGGGTATCGAGGGCGCGGCGCTGGCCGGCGGATGCAAGGTCCTCCGGAGCACTGAGGTGAAGGATCGGGTCACCTGTGCTGCGCAGAGGCACGCCCTGATGGATGGATGGAAGGAAGCCGTGCGTCCAGTTGGCGGGTCCTCCTCGAGGGCCACGCGGGCCGCTTTGCAAGACGACGAATCCGGGCAGGTCCTGGCTTTCGCTGCCGAGACCGTAACTGACCCAGGCGCCGAGGCTGGGGCGTCCGAACTGACCGGACCCGGCGTTCATGAACAGCTTGGCGGGAGCATGGTTGAAGAGGTCCGTGGCGCAGGAGCGGACGAAAGTGAGGTGGCGGGCGACGCCGGCGATTTGCGGGAGCAGGTCGCTGATCCAAAGTCCGTCGATGGAAGTGGGCTGAAAGATTCGGCGTGAGCCCAGGAGCGTGCTGCGTTGTTTGAAGGAGGTGTCCATGAAGGCGAACCGTTTGCCTTCGAGGTAGGAATCGGGAATGGGTTTGCCGTGGAGGCTGTTGAGCCTGGGTTTATAGTCGAAGAGTTCGAGTTGCGAAGGTCCTCCGGCCATGAAGAGGTAGATCACGCGTTTGGCCCGCGGGATGTGATGAAGGCCGCGCGTCGCTGAGCCCGCAGCGGCGAAGGTTTTGTCGTCGATCAGGGAAGCGAGCGCGAGGCCGCCCAGGCCCATGGCGCTGCGGTGGAGGAAATGCCGGCGGGTGGCGGCAGCGGGTGAAGCGGGCATCTTCATTCGCGGGTGATGGTTTCGTCGAGATTCAGCAAGACCCGGCACAGTTGAGTCCATGCACGCGCTTCGACGACGTCCGGGATGTCCGGATCGCGGGGCGATGTTGGGACGGTGGAAGGCTGGCCGGAAGCGGTGGAGACCTTGAGCGAGTCTTGTCGTTCGCGGGAGACGAGGCGGAGGAGAGCGGCCAGTTCAGCGGGGGCAGGTGGACGAGCGGTGACGAGTTTGAAAGCTCGTTGAATGCGGTGTCGGTCGGCTTCATGAGGCTGCTCTCGCCAGAGCCTGGAGGCGAAGGCGCGGGCCATTTCCACGAAAGCCGGGTCATTGAGAAGGGTGAGTGCTTGCAGCGGGGTATTGCTGCGCAATCGGCGCGTGCAGGGCTGGTAGCTGTCCGCGGCGTCGAAGACGGTCAAGGCTGGATGGAGCATGGTTCGCTGGATATGGGTGTAGAGCGAGCGCCGGTAGCGGTTCGAACCTTCGCTGGTTTTCCAGGGGCGGTCGTGTTGGGTGAAGACGCCCAGTCCTGAGGGAAGCGGAGGGAACACGGGTGGTCCGCCCAATTTCCGGGCCAGCCGGCCACTGGCTTGGAGTTGGACGTCTCGAATGGATTCAGCGTCCAGCCGCAAGCGGGATTGCCGGGCCAGCCAGCGATTGGCGGGGTCGAGTTGGAGCGAGGTTCCGCGGGCCGAGGAGTCCTGGCGGTAAGTGGCGCTGGTGACAATGAGGCGGTGAAGTTGTTTCAAGCTCCATCCGGATGCCATGAATTCGACGGCGAGGGTATCCAGCAATTCGGGATGGCTGGGCGGGGTGCTTTGCAGGCCGAAGTCATTTTCAGTTTCGACCAAGCCGCGTCCGAAATACTGAAGCCATACTTTGTTGGCGATGACGCGGGCGGTCAGGGGATTGTTGGTGGAGACGATCCAGCGGGCGAGGTCCAGCCGGGTTGGGCGGGGTGTGCTGATGGATTCGCGGAACAGGACCGGCACGCCGGGTTCGACAGGATCGCCGGGCCGGGTGAAATCACCTTTGATGAGCAAGCGGGTCGTGCGTGGTTCCGGTCTTTCTTTCATGACCAGCGAACGGGGCACGGGAGGAATGGCGGCCTTGATTTGATCCACTTCGCGCTTGCGGCGAAGATAATCGGGATCCTGGTCGCGGAACGTACGCCACACGAGGGCGGTTTGGTCGGGTCCGCGGGCGGGGGGAGGGATGCGCAGGAGATCGCGGACGAGCGGGGTGATGTTGGTGGACGTGCGATGGACTGCGAGTGACTCCCAATCGGGCTGGCGCGGCTTGAGTTCGCGGTCGGCCCAGTTCTCGAGTTCTTTGGTGCGATCCTTCCAAGCTTGGCGTTGGGCGGAGACTTTGGCCAGGAGGTTGGTCTCGCCGAGTTCGAGGTGATGTTCCGCCTCCAGGTCGGGATTCCCGTGGCCGTCATTTTCGTTTGAATTGAAGAAGCCGAGGAAACGGTAGTACTCGCGCTGGGTGAGCGGGTCGAATTTGTGATCGTGACATTGGGCGCAAGCCAGGGTGAGGCCGAGCCAGACGGTGGCGGTGGTGTTGACGCGATCGACGACGCTTTCCACGCGGAATTGTTCGGCATCGATTCCACCCTCGTGGTTGACCTGGGTGTTGCGGTGGAACCCGGTGGCGATCCAGGGTTCGACGCGTTCAGGTCGTCCCTCGTGAACCCGGTTGGGCAGGAGGTCACCGGCGAGTTGCCAGATCGTGAACTGGTCGAAGGGCATGTCTTGGTTGAGGGCGCTGACGACCCAGTCGCGAAAGGGCCAGATGTCCCGAGGCGAATCGATGCTGTAGCCGTTGCTATCGGCGTAGCGCGCCTGGTCGAGCCACCAGCGGCCCCAGCGTTCGCCGTAGTGCGGTGAGTGGAGCAGCCTTTCCATTTGACGTTCGTACGCGCCGGGGCGGGTATCCTGGACGAATTGCTCGACCTCTTCGGGAGTTGGCGAGAGACCGGTGAGGTCGAGGCTGAGGCGGCGAAGGAGGGTGGCGCGGGGCGCTTCGGGGGAGGGCGAGAGATTCTCGTGCCTGATTCGGGCCTGCACCCAGGCATCGACGGGATGCGAAGGGAGTGGAAAGGAGGCAGCCTGGCGAGGGACGGGCGGGCGGGCGGGTTTTTCGAAAGCCCAGTGGGGGTTGGAACGGGCTGTTTCGGCCGCCCGGCATCCGGCGAGGATGAGGATCCAGGCGGCAAGTTGGGTGAGAACGACCTTCACCCGTTCGCGATGGCAATGAGTGGAGGTTGTCATGGGAGCCGACCGCAAACACTCGCACAAACGAGCTTTGGGGGCTAGCGCGATTACGGGGTCAAGAATTCGAGTGCGGCGCGGGTACGGGCTCGTTCGATGGCGCGAATTTGCCGGTCTGAGGGTGCGCGCCAGAGGCGCAACGTGCGGTCTTCACCGGAGCTCATGAGCGCGTTGCCGTCGGGAGAAAAGGCGACTGTGTTGACCGAACTGCGATGGCCGGGCAGTGGGAACATCTCCTGGGTCGTGCGTGTGTCCCAGAGCCACACGGACGGACCGGCTCCGGCGGCGAGGGTTTTCATATCGGGGGAGACCGCCAGCGTGACTTGGCCGGCGTGGAAGGAGTTGAGCAGGCGTTGACCGGGCAAGGACCAAAGTTGCACGCGCCCATCGAGGAAGAGGATGGCGACGGTCTGGCTGTCCGGAAAAAAGTAACCTGCGGAAGGCATGACTTGGCGGCTGGTGAGTGTGCCGGCGTCGGTGCCGGTGTCGAGGTTCCGCACGCGCAAAAGCCTGTCGGTGCCCGCGTAAATCAGGCGGCGGGCGTCGGGGGAGATGGCGACGAATTCGACTCGTTCCGTGCCGGTTGAGATGGGGGGGAGCTCCCGCTGGGTGGCTAATTCCCAGCGGCGGATGCCGCGTTCGCCGCCGGCGGCGAGAACGGGATTCTCCTTGGCCACGGACCAGGAGAGCAGGTTGTCGGACTCCCGCGTCAGCGTGGCGACCTTGGCGTTTCCGCGAAGATTCCAGAGCACGGATCGAGAGGAGCCCGGACCGAAGCCCGTGAGGAGGAGTCTGCCGCGATCGAGCACTTTGGTGCAGTGGCCGACCTCATTTTGGGCGGCCATGATCGTTCCAATCGGGGTGCCACGGGAGGCGTCCCAGAGCCGGATGGTTCCGTCGGACTCGCTGGAAACGAGGGTTTGCCCGTCGGGGGAGAAATCGGCCGAGTAAATCGGCGAAGTCGTTTGCATGATCCGCTGGTTGTCTTCGGTCCAGGTCGTGCCGAGGTCCCAGAGGCGGACCGTCTGGTCGGAGCTGGCGCTGAGCAAATGGCGGCCTTCGGGGGAGAAGGTGATTGAGGTGGCTGGCGAGGCGTGGCCTTTGAGGGTTCGTTCCAGCGTCGAGGTGGGGATATGCCAGACGCGGATTTGAGCGTCCTCTGTTGCAGCCGCCAACCGGCTTCCGTCCTGGGAAAAAGCGAGCAGCGAGGAGGTGCGCGGGCTGGAGAGAGTGGCGGCCATGGTGCCGGTGCGCAAATCGAAGACGAGGATGGGGCCATCGGCGGTGGCGGCGGCGTAGCGGGTTCCATCACGGGAGAAGGTTCCCGAGGTGAACAGGCCTGAGAGCCGCAGTTTGAGAAGATTCTGATTGCGCCAATCGACGATTTCGAGTGCACGGTCGGCTGGGCGGACCAGGGCGAACTGGTAGGCGGTGGAGTCGATGCCGGCGACAATTTCGAGCGGGTTGAGCCGGCGCGTGAACAGGACGCGCCCGCTTTGGAGATCGACGACGCGTCCGAGCCGGTCGGCTCCGAGCAGTGCCAGCCAGCGCCCTTGGTTGAGAAAGCGGGCTTCGGTGATGTTGACCCCGTAAGCGGCGATGCGGTGGTGCAATTTGCCGGTGGCGGTTTCGAAAACGAGGACCCCTTGGTCTGACTTTGAAGCGACGACCCACGCTCCCCCGGGCGCCAGTTTGAGATCGAGCAAGGTTCCGGGTCCGGCGTCGAGCACGGACGACTGCCGTTGAGTGCCGACGTTGTAAACCCGGAGTCCACGGTCGTCACCGGCGACCGCGATCATTTTTCCATCGGGTCCGAAGGCCACGTCGGAGCGGCTGCCGCCGCCGAGGTCGAGGCTGAGCACTTCGTCTTGCTGGCAGAGCTGCCAGAGGTAGCGCCAGCCGAATCCTCGAAGGTCCTCCGAGCCCTCTCCGGCTTGGTAGAGCTTGAGCAATTCGGCGGCCCGGGCGGTGTTGCCGGCTTCGATGGAACGATGGGCGATGTTGAGATGGGCGGTGTAGAGTTGGCGGCGCTGCTGGCGGGCGGTTTCCCGCGCCTGCCGGTTTTGGGTTTGGGCGTAAGCCAGGAGAGCGCCCAGGATGAAAAGGAGGACAAACGTGGCGGCCGCGGCCCGGAAGACACCGCGCCAGAAAGCCGTCCGCTGCCGCCGCAATTCGGCGTCGGGCATGTTGGCATGGACCCAACTCCTTGAGAACACGCGGCGGTAAATGCGATTGCGAACGCGAAGGTACTCGTCCTCGACTCGAACCAGCCCGGCGAGGCGGAGCGCGTCGGTCGCGTCGTTGGCGCGCGTGAGGGGTGCCTTCAACCGTCCGCGCAGGACCTGGTGGTAACCGTGCAACAGGGCGGCTTTTTCCTGTTCGTTGCGAAGCAGGCGTTCGCGGACGAAGACCAGATTGTCGTCGATCTCACGGGCACGCTGGCTGAGGAAGCGTTCCTCGCAGATTTGGTCCACAAGTTCCTTGGCTGAACGGGCCTCGGCACCGGCGGCGCCGGCGTCAGCCACGGCGCGGCAGAGGCGCTGGGTGAGATAGGGATGTCCGTTGGTCCAGTAGAGGACCCGCTGCAGGCAGTCGGTTCCAGACCAGCCGGCTCCTTCGCCTCCGGAACGACCGAGGCCACGAGCCAGGGGTTGGGCCTCCTCCGGGGTAAAATCGTGCAGTTCGACGCGGCGCCCAATGTTGAACGGCGTCATGCGCGGGTCCCGGACGAGATCGGTCGGGGTGGCGACGCCGAGGAGGCAGAAACAGAGTCGGTTCCAAAGAGGCTCTGTTGCGCGGCGTGAATGGCATTCCCGAATGGCGGCAAAAAACTCGTCTGAATTGAAGGGGAGGCTGCGGACGACGTCGAGTTCGTCGATGAAGAGCACCCATGAGGCGTCCGGGATGGCGAGCAGCGTCCGTTCAAGCGTCCAGAAGAACCGCTGGGCCGGGCCGAGTTTTGTGGTTTGGATCCAGAGGGACTCGATGGGTTCCTCGAGGCAGGACTGCGAGGCGACGCGGGCGAGCAAGCCGTTGTACCATTGTTCGGCGGTTAGGTTTTGGCCGAGGGCGGTGAGGTCAAGAATGATGATGCGTTTGCCGCGTTCGCGAAGTTTGCTGGCGGTGCGGACCATGAGGGAGCTCTTTCCCATCTGGCGCGAGGTGAGGACATAGCAGAATTCTCCTGCATTGAGGGCGGCCAGGAGTTCCTTATCCGCCTGTCGTTCCACATAACTGGGTACTTCCAGGCCGAGGGTGCCTCCCGCGACGTAGAATTGATTTTCCCGCTGCGACATGTGCCGAAACCTTGGAGTTGGTCCGCAGCGGTGTCCAGTGGTGAAACGCCGCCGAAATTTTCTGCGTGCAAGCTCCGGGGGGCGAACCTATAGAGGGGCCGCCAGGTGGCGAGACTCGTTGCCCCGCATGCCTTTTTGATTCCATTGGAATGGGATGGAGCGGGCTTGGAAGGCGAGGGCGAAGGTTTCAGCCGTCTGTGTCCTTTGGCACCTTTACCACTTATGGCTTCGCTTAGACCTTTCGCCGCCTTGCGGCCCCGATCCGAATGGGCGGCACGAATCTGTGAACTTCCCTATGACGTGATGTCCTCGGAGGAGGCGCGCGCGCTTGCGCAGGGTAATCCGCACAGTTTTTTGCGGGTGAGCAAGCCCGAGATCGATCTGCCACCGGGCACGGATCTCTATGCCCCGGCGGTTTATGCCAAAGGCCGTGAGAACTTTGAGCGGATGATGCGGGAGGGCTGGCTGCGGCAGGATGCGGAACCGTCTTTCTACTTTTATCGCCAGATCATGGGAGGGCACGTCCAGACCGGATTGGTCGCGACGGCCAGTTGCGAGGAATACTTGCAGGGCATCGTGAAGAAGCACGAGTTGACACGGGTGGACAAGGAAGATGACCGGGTGCGGCACATTGAGACGCTGGGTTCCCAGACGGGGCCGGTCTTTCTGACCTATCGGGCGACGGAGGAATTGGACCGGCTGGCGACTGCGCTGACCTCGGGAACCCCGGAAGTGGATTTCACCGCGGCGGATGGCGTGCGTCATTCCGCTTGGGTTGTGTCGGACCGCGAGTACATGGGGCGGATAGAGGAAGCTTTCAGGCGAGTTCCGGCGTTGTACATCGCGGACGGGCATCATCGCAGCGCCGCCGCGGCGCGCGTGTATCAGAGCCGGAAAGGTTCAGGGGAGAGCGGCGGGTTCCTGGCCGTGGTGTTCCCGCACACGCAAATGCGAATCTTGCCCTACAACCGTGTTTTGCAGGATTTGAATGGGCACCGTCCGGAGGCGTTGTTGGAGAAACTGGATGCGGTGTTTGTGATTCAGCGCGAAGGCAAGGCGAGCCCGGCCCGACGAAACGAACTTGGGTTGTTCTTGGACGGACGCTGGATCAGCCTGCATTTCCGGCCGAAATACGCGGCCACGACCGATCCGATTGAACGGTTGGACGTGACCCTATTACAGAAGTATGTGCTTGATCCGATCTTGGGCATTCAGGATCCCCGCACGAGCAAGAGGATTCAGTTTGTGGGCGGCATTCGCGGGACGGAAGAGCTCGAGAAGAGGGTTCTGGAGGGTGGTTGTGCCTGCGCGTTTTCGATGTATCCCACGAGCATCGACGATCTGATGGCGATTGCGGATGCCGGGGGCATCATGCCGCCCAAGAGCACATGGTTCGAGCCGAAGCTCCGGGATGCCATGTTTTGTCATATGCTTTGAGTTCGAACGGCTCTTTTGAATTTGATCGAGGGGATTCCCGGCCTGCGTGCGTTGGCGAGCATGGACCTCGAGGCCGATTCCTCGGAGGAGCATGGAAGGTTACGCCTGAACGTGAGCGGACTGGCGGATCGAGCGCAGCGTGAGCAACATGACGAGCGCCGCCAGGGACCATCCTCCGAGCACGCCTGAAGCTGCGGGAACGAAGGGAATATCCCTGGACATCATCCACACCGTGATCAGATTGAAATAGGCGAAGAATCCGAACGAGATGAAATTGAGGTGCTTTCTTTTGCCGGGTATGAAGAGAGCGTAGTTCTCCGTGATCTGCCTTCGCAGGGACACCGGAACCAACCCAATGGTCAGCATGCAGGCTCCATGAGCGCTCAGTAAGGCAAATAGAAGCACCGTGGCCGCCCGCTCCAGTTCACGGCTTGCGGCGATCGCCAGGACCACACTTCCCAACAAGACGCCAAGGCACGGCAAGCATCGACTCCAAAAGGCTCCGCGCCTGTAGGCTTCCCGCAGGGTCAAGAACTCGGGCAGGAACCGGACGGCAAACGAGTCCGGTGGTGTTTTCGCGGAATCGGCTGAAGAGAGAGGCAACGCTCCGAAGGCCATGGGGTTGACCAGTTCCCGTCCAAACCACCGGTTTTGACGCAGCATGAAAAGCTGAATCAGGAATGCCACCGCGGCAAACACGAACAGCGGTCCATAAAAGTTCCATGGACCTCACCACCAGAACGCCGGGGCTCCTTCCGCATTGTCGTAGGTGCGCACTTGGAGCTTTTTCCAGGGGCGCCATTCCGCGTGGCCATCCATGCAAGCGGCGTTGCCGCCGGCGGGGGTTTTCCCGGCCAAGTGGGCGGTGGCGTGACCGCGCCATCCGCCATCGATTTTGGTGAAGCGGATGTTGGTGGCTTCTCGCTTTTCGGTGTTGGAGATGGTGGCGTCCGCGGCGATCGTGCGTTCGCTGGGGCTGGCTTGTTCGAGGACTTCGAATCCGCCGCTCCAAGCGGAATTCTGGCCTCCGCGTTTCTTTTTCACCGCGGTGTCGCTGGATCCGAACACCTGGTTGGTGTCGCGCATGCGCCCGGCGTCTTTGAAAGCCACGGCATATCCAATGACGCGGTAGCCCGCGTCATTGTCACGAGTTTCTTCCGCCACGGTGGACATGGTGAAGCGCCAGAGTTCGTCGTTGTTCTGCTTGGTGAAACCCGGACAATAGAGAATGGCGCGCTTGCCCCCATAGCGCACGAACGCGTTTGCCGCGGTGGCGGGGAGGTCCCACGGCCAGAAACCTCCCGCGCTGGGATACAGCTCTTTGTTATCATCGGCGTACATGCCAATCGCCAGGGCCAATTGCTTCATGTTGCTGGTGCATTTGATTTGCACGGCTTTGGATTTGGCTCGGGACAAGGCGGGCAAAAGCATCCCGGCGAGAATGGCGATGATCGCGATGACGACCAACAGCTCGATGAGCGTGAACGCGGAGGGGGATTGGAGGCGACAAGTGGGCAGCGGGCTTCGAGTGGATTTCATAATGCTAGAAGTCATGACCTTACTTCCGATCTGGTGGTTACTGCATCGGCATCCGAGGAGTGGCGTTCCTGAGTAAGGCAATGACCGCTATGGCGTGTCCAGACTTTTTCCGACTGTGCTTGGGGAGGGACACTTCATCGGCAGTGGGCTTGGTCACGTTCCCGTCCTTTTTCAGCTCGACTGGCTCCTGGTCAAGGGGTTGCTGCTTTGCATGTTCGTTCGACAAACCGAGCCATCCGTTCGGTGGCCGTTTGGATTTGCGTGAGCGAGGTGGCAAAACAGCAGCGCAGGAATCCCTCGCCCGAGGTTCCGAAGGCCCCGCCGGGGACACAAGCAACCTTTTCCTCCTTGAGCAGTCGAACCGCGAAATCGCGGGAACTCAGGCCCGTCGAAGCGATGGAGGGGAAGGCGTAAAAGGAGCCCCGTGGGAGGTGGCAGGTCAATCCCATGTCGTTCAGCGCTTTGACGATGAAATTGCGTCTGATTTTGTACTGTTCACGCATGGCTTCGGTATCGGGTCGGCCTTTCCTGATCGCCTCGGTGGCCGCCTCCTGGCTGATGATACTTGCGCAGAGCATGGAGTATTGGTGGATCTTCATCATGGCTTCGATCAGTTCCACCGGCCCGCATGCGTAGCCGATGCGGAATCCCGTCATCGCGTAGGCTTTCGAAAATCCGTGCAAAAACAGAGTGCGCTCGAGCATGCCGGGGAGCGAGGCGATGCTGGTGTGGCCTCCTTCGAAAGTCAGTTCGGAGTAGATTTCGTCCGTGATGACCAGAAGGTCGTGCTTTCGCACGAGGTCCGCGATCTGGAGCAATTCCGCGCGGGTCATGGTTCCACCCGTGGGATTGGTGGGGAAGTTGAGAACGAGGACCTTGCTGCGCGGCGTGATGGCCCTGGCAATGGCTTCGGCCGTGACCGCGAAGCCGTCCTCGGCCCGGCAAGCCACCGGCACGGCCTTGCCATAGGCGAGCGCGATACTGGGCGAATAACTGACATAGCAGGGTTCGTGGTAAAGGACTTCGTCCCCGGGATTGATCACCGCACGGAGCGCGATATCGAGCGCCTCGCTGACGCCCACGGTGATGAGAATCTGGCTCTTGGGGTCGTACTGGACTTGGAACTCGGCGGCCAGGCTCTCGCTGACGGCCTCTCGCAGTTTGAGCAGTCCGAGATTGGAAGTGTAACTGGTGCGTCCACGCTCGAGCGCGTAGATGGCGGCCTCGCGAATATGCCAAGGCGTCACGAAATCAGGTTCCCCCACCCCGAGCGAGATCACGTCGGGACTCCCCTGGACCAAGTCAAAGAATTCACGGATGCCGGACCGGGGAATGGACCGAACATGATCCGCGATAAAGGAGTGCGAGGATTTCGCCATGGCGGTGACAAGACTGGAAACGGGTTCCGACGAAAAGGAAAAAATGGGCGTGGTCCATAGCCTGGGCTATCCGCGATGTGTCGGGGAGCGCCGTTCACGGGGCTTCCACACGCGCAAACTTACCCGCAGCGACCTCCACCGGTTCCAGGGTTCGCCAAGGGTGCATGTCCTCGCCTTTGTAATCCACTTGCCCCTTGAACTTGGCTTTCCCCTTCGAAGACACACCCTGAGGAGGCCTGAACGGCGCGGTCCGATCCACAACTTGAGGATGTTTGGCCCATTGCCAGAACACGAATTCCCCGATTGCCACCGGACGAAGGGTGGAGTTTGCTGGAGCCATGAAACCCCTCTCTTTCGATGGCGGCGCTCTTGGCCGTGTGGTGTCTGGAAGCCCGGCTTTAACTTGGGCCGGGCGGGTCGCGATGCTGCTGAGTTCGCTGGCCGTCGCGATGGTCCTGGGGGCCGACGCTCCGCCTGCGGGGGCGGTCCGGGCCTTTGTGGATGGGCAGGGGCCGGGCTGGCGATCCTTGGGTGAGGACGATTTTACGGCGGTGAATTGTCATTCGAACACCTGGACTTGGAAGGGTGACGGGGTGGATTGCACGGGCCAGCCCATCGGCGTCATTCGAACCAAAAAGGCGATCGTGAATTTTGAAATGGTGGCGAGGTGGCGTCATTTGAAGGCCGGAGGGAACTCGGGCATTTTTGTGTGGGCGAGCGACGAGTCCATCAAGCGACTGGAGCGCGGCCAAGGCCGGTTGCCCGACGGCATCGAGGTGCAAGTTCTGGACCACGGCTACACGGAGCAATACGAGAAGGCTGCGAAGAAGAAGGCGGACTGGTTCACGACCCACGGGGATGTGTTTCCAACCGGCCCGGCCAGGATGAAGCCGTTTCCGCCGATTTCGCCGGATGGCAGCCGCAGTTTTCCGACCAAGCATTTGAGCAAGGGCGTGGGGGAATGGAATCATTATTACATCCGCTGCATCAACGGGGAGGTGCGGTTGTGGGTCAACGGGGAGGAAGTCTCCGGAGGCACCGAGTGCAAGCCCGCGACCGGCTATCTCTGTTTGGAATCCGAAGGTTCCCCCGTGGAGTTCCGCCAACTGCGGATTCGTGAACTGCCCTGAGGCGGATGTGGTGGTCAAGCAGGCTGCGTCTGCCAAATCCACGGATAAGGGAGTCATTGGCCTACGAGCACACGAACGACACGGATGAAAACAGGCTTTCGGTCGGCTCGATGAGAATGAGGATGATCGACCGTCTGAGTGGAACTCCAGGAGAGAGAGGAATTCTCAGCCAACCCCTCTCCTCTCCCCGCTCCTGCTTCGCAGGGAGAGGAAGAAGTTCTTTGGCGACCGAGATTTCGAATCATCTCCAGGTTTACTGGTTGGAGAGTGTCCTGGTTTCCCCTGGGCCGTTGCGGGCTTGGGGTGAGATATCTTGCTTTTCCTCACGCCAAGGACGCGAAGGACGCAAAGAAGGTGTCGAGAGCATCGCTTGGTGGTGATCCGCCGGAGTGCCGCCAAGAGGGTCGGAAGTTCTTTGGGGACAGAGATCTTGGAGATGATCCAAATCTTGCCCCAACTCCCTCTTCGCTCGCTTTATGAACTTCTGCGATTCCACTGATGGTTTGAACCCGGCTTGAAGCCGTGACCTTCGGAGCGCGCCGTTCACGGCGCCTCAACGTGGACAGCGTGACGACGTGGTTGGGTCGTCCTTCGACCCGCCGTCGCCGCACATTGAAAAATCTGGAGTCTTCCGACCCGTCTGCGCGCTGCGGCTGGTCTCCGACACCGCCGCGCTTCCCAATAAGAAAATGGCTGTTTCTTGCGTGCGTACGGGATGGACCTCCGTCGGCTCCGCCCTGTCCGAGGCAGGAGCGAAGGTCTCGCTCTATTCCACCGAAAGCAGCGAGGAACCTTTTCGATGGATCACCCTGCGGATCCGCCTCAACTTTGGGCAGGCCTTTTGCCGCTCAAGCTTTTGGCCTTTCGACGCTGCGGAATTGCCGTTTCCAGTTTGAAGGACGAACGAGATGCCCAATGGCTTGCGGTGGGATCGTGCGACTGATTTACCGGGATTCGAGGGTTTGGATACGGGCGTGTCGGATTTCGACCCGGCCGCTGCGGCTCAATTCTTGAAATCCGATGCGTCCCCGGCGGGGCCGGTCTTTCAGGGCGGGCGCCGGTTTATTGTCGTGGCGGAGGATCACTTTTGATTCGCGGTTCAAATCCACGCGTTGGACGATTTCCCCATTCAGCTCGACTTTGATGGTGGCGCCCCGGCATTCGATGCGGTAGCGGTTCCATTCCAAAGGTCGAAACAATTGCTTCGTGGGAGCGATCGCGCGGTAAATGCCGCCGGTGAGTTCGGCGGGAATGGTTTTGGCCCAGACCTCGGGCGTGAAGTAACGTGGATCCACCATTTGCACCTCAATGCCGTCGAAGGCGGGATCGCCCGAGGACGGGAAGCGGAGGCCGACACCACTGTTGCCGCGTTCCCCAATTTTCCATTCGAATTCCAGAATGAAATCGCCGTACTCGCGGTCACTGACGAGCCAGGCTCCGCGCGGTTCGATTCCGAGCAGGACACCCTTTTCCACACGCCAGGGTTTGGAGACGTCTTTCGCCGGTTGCCCCACATCAGCCCAGTGACGGGCGGACCAGCCCGGTGGCACTCCCTCTTCTGGAAAGAGGGGAGTCCATCCCGTCTGTTGGGTTGTGCGGCAACTTGACGTGGCGGGGATCAGGGCGGCGAGCAGGAGAGTTTGAAAGGTTCGATGGACGTTGTTCATGGGATGGTGATTCCCTCGAGGCCCGGTGACCGCAAGGGCGGTACGGGCGGACCCGGAAGGAGAGCGGGCTGAGCCTGCCAGTCTATTCCGCTTTTCTCAATCGGAAGTAGCGCGTGGTGGCGCCTTCTCTCCGCGGGACGGGATGGACCAACGCAGGCGCGGGGGCACTTACTTTCCCGAGCTCGGTCCACTCGATGAGGTCGGGGGATTCCTCCACGATGGCGGAAATGCCCGCCTCTTGCCGGATAAAGAGTTGAAGTCCGCCTCCGGAGGTAGCTTCGATGCGATCGAACAAGAGAGGGGACTGTGAAGGTGGATTGACCACCAGGCGAACTTTGGCTTCGCGGCTGTAGATGGTTCCATCCCAGGCTTTGTAGGTGAAGGAGTCCTCACCGATGAACTGGCTTTTGGGAACGTAAGTGAAGTCGATGCTCGTTCCGAAGACGCGTCCATGACGAGGTCCCTTGAGGATGGGGACGATCAAAGGGTCGCCATCTGCGTCGGTGGCTTGCAGCTTGATGCGGAAGGGCCGATCGGGAACGAGGGAGAAGGTTTGATCTTCCGCAACCGGAGTGGCGTTGGGGGCGAGCACTTCGACGAGCACAGTGCCCGGGGCGCTTTCGAATTCTCCATCGCTGACCTTGAACGTGAATCGGTCGGGTCCGACATAATCGGTGTCGGGGGTGAAGATCAGGTCGGGCGGATCGCCCTTGAGTCGACCGTGCTTGGGCTGCTGGAGCAGGGTATAGGTCAGAGGGTTGCCCTCCGGATCGAAGGCATCGAGGATCAGGTTGGTGGCGGTATTGACGCGGGTGGACACCCGCAAATCGAAGGCGCCCGGAGCCGTGTTGATATCCGTGACCGTCAATTTCACCGTGGCGATTTCGCTTTGGGAGAACAGGTCGGAGGCCTGGAATTCGAAGGAATCTTCGCCGAGAAATCCGGTGTCAGGCTGATAAACCCAGTTTGTTCCCTCACCAGTCAATCGGCCGTGCATTACTGTTTTTAGGATGCGAATCGCGGGGAGGTCTCCATCCGCATCCGAGACGTTGAGTTTGATGGCGAGAGATTGATTGATCTTCGTGGTGAGCTTTCGGCTGGAAGCCACGGGTGGATTGTTGGTGTCGAGGACGATGAGGTTGACGGTCGCGGGTTTGCCGGTGCCTTTGGCGTCTTTGGCGACGTAAGTGAAGCGGTCGGTTCCGGAGAAACCTTTCTTGGGGAAGTATTCCGCGACGGTGGGAAAATTGAACAGTTCGCCTTGGGCGGGTCCGTCGAGCACTTCGTAGTCCGGGGTGTCCCCGTCAGCGTCGAAGGCGCGAAAGATGATGTTCGTGGATGTATTGCGGTTCAGGTGGATGGTTTGGGACTCGGCGACGGGCAGGTCGTTGACGGGACGCACCAACACGCTGACGCGCCCGGTGGCCGCGAGACCGGCGGCATCCGCGACGGTATATTCAAAGACATCCTCTCCATGGAAGTTGGCGTTGGGTTGATAGAGGAAGCCCGAGGCCTGGGCCAGCAAGGTGCCGTGCTGCGGCTTCGAAGATTCGACCAGGCGGATGGCGTCGCCATCGGCGTCGAGGTCATTCGCGAGAGGATGGATGGAGGTGGATTGATCTTCGTCCACGATCGACTGGTCGGGGTTGGCTTGGGGAGCATCGTTGAGTGGGCGCACTTCGAAATGGATGGAAGCGAGCACCACACCGCCGCGGCCATCACTGGCGGTATAGAGGGCGGTATCCTGTCCGAAGAAGTTGGTTTTTGGAGTGTACCGATATTTGCCCGGGGCGACGGACTCGATCCGCCCATGCGCCGCGCGGCTGAGGGCGATGACTTCGAGCGGGGCGCCTGAAGGGGCCCGGTCATTCGACGTCGGCGAAAATTCCGCGGCGGCATCCTCATCGAGTTCGATGCGGTCGGGACCCGCGATCGGTGGATCATAGTTTTCGCGGACCGCGAGATGGAAGGTGGTCCGGGCTTGGCTGCCGGCGGGATCGGTGGCGACGAGGGAGACTGAGGATTCTCCAATCCATCCCGAAGTCCGGATTCGAAGTTCGAGTTGGCGGTTGGCGGAGACGGTGGCCAGCACGTCCGGTGACGTTTCCACGCTCCAGCGTATTTGGTCGGGAGTATGATCTCGGTCTTCGACAAAGGAGTCCAAGGGAATCGTGAGAAACGTCCCGCCGGGCCGGATGGTTTGGGAGGGGATGGGCAGGAGGGAGGGAGGGCGATTGCGGTGGGGTGGAACACGATAGAGTCCGTCGTGGCCGGGATTGCCTTGCCACTGTGGCCAGGGAGCGAATTCGGGATCGAATGAAACGTTCAATTCCCACGCGTAAAGGCTGCTGCGCCGTTTCAATTTCGCCGGGGCGGAGCCGAGTCCGTAGAGTGCGTCCTGGATGGAGACGGCGATTAAATCCAGGCGTCCGTTGCCATCGAGATCGGTGGGGATGACTCCTGAGGCTTTGAGGCGGCTTTCTCCGCCCGAGGATTCCATGACCAAGCCGGCAACTTCGGGAGCTCCGTGCAGATCGATAGGGGAGCCGTTGAAGCGCCAAGCCCGAACGGTGGTGAGGAACTCGAGTTCCCCTCCACGAACGGCCCGCGGTGTGGAGCCTGGAGCGACGTGGATGAGATCAGGTTTTTCATCTCCATCCACATCCGCTACGGTCAGGCCGCTCTTGATGGATCCTTCGTTTTCGGTGGAGCGGGGCCAGCCGGGCGCTTCGAATCCATTGGCCTGGAGAAGGTGGATTTTTCGGGACGACCAGCTTGCCGCCGCGATCTCGAGGTTTTTGTCCCCGTCAAAATCCGCCAGCGCGACCGGACCGGCGAAAGATTCGCGAACGAGAACCGGCCAGCCGCTGGCGATTCGCCCGAGGCGGTCCAGGACATAAATGCCGCCGGAGATCTTGGCCCCCGGATCGTGGACGCCGATGACGATTTCGAGATGTCCATCGCGGTCCAGATCCCCGAGCACGGGAGAGGCGATAGCGGCGCCGCCGAGGCGGGTTTTCCAGATGGGACCGGTGGTCTCTGAGAGGTCGAACAGCGCGATTCCGCCGCAGCCATAAGGCACGACGATTTCGAGAAGAGCATCGTCGTCCATGTTTCCGAGGGCCGGGAACGAGCGAGGCCGATCGGCTTCGATTGGGCAGTGGGGGACTTCCCAGGCCGCGGCTTGCGTGCCATCCGCTCGAATCACCACAAGCCAGCTTGGGCCGGCATCGGCTTGGTCCGAGGTTTGTTGGGTCAGCGCGACAAGTTCCATGCGTCCGTCGCCGTCGAGGTCGGCCATGGACTTGGCCGAACGTCCGGCCGGGAGAGGGACGGGCCAGTTGGGAGAAAAGGGTTTGCCGTCGAATCGAAAGGCATGGACCCGCGGCGGAGAGCCGGTTTCCGCCAGAATTTCGGGGCGTCCGTCACCGTCCAGGTCGCCGAGGACGGGAATATCCACCAAGGGTTCTCCGGCGCCCAATTCACGTGTCCATCGAGTTTGTCCCTGATGATCGAGCACGACGAGCTTGGCGGGCCTTCCGTCAAGATTTCCGGGATCGACGAAGATCAACTCCTGGGGGCCGTCCCCATCCAAATCGTGGACGACGAGATGCCGCCATTCCTCGATGGGAAGCTCGTCGGGGATGGGAATGGAAACGGGGAAACCGGGACGCAGGCGATGATCCGCGAATAGCACGGGAAGGGTATCGGTCGCGCCCTCGCGTCCATCCACGGTGGCGGTGATGCGGAGGGCATACGTCTGCGCGGGATCGAGGCCCGAGGTGTTCCAATGCGCCAGGAGGCCGTTGGTCAGGGGCTGAAGTCCCTGGTGGGCCAGCGTGATGCCGCGCGACTCCCATTGGGTGGGGTTGCGCCCGATGCCGTATTCGATCCGATAGACGACGGAGGTCCCGAACGCGTTGCCGAGCACAGGCAAGATTCCACCGAAAGCCAGAACGTCGTTATTCTGGGGCTGGAGCAGCGCCACGTTGCGGATCTCCACTTTAGTGCTTTCGGTGGAGGTTTGACCGTTCTGGTTGCGACCCACGAGACGCAAGCGGTAGGGGCCGTCGCGAAAAGCGCCGGAGTACCACGAGGCGAGCAGCACGTCGTTGGTGACCGGCCGGGAGGCTCCGCCGATCCGGGCCCATTCCGTGGGATTCTCGCCCGAGCCTAGTTCGAGCCAGTACTCCTGAAATTGGGGTCCGTAGGCGTGGCCGCGCAAATCGACCACCCCCGCCAATGTCTCGGGGACTTCGAGACGGAGTTCCGGCAGGGGCGCGGTGATTTGGACGGACTTGAGGGCGTTGATGCGACCGTTGCCGATGGGCCGGTCCGACTGGATCGGGTCGGTGCTATTCTTGAGGATGGTCTCGACTTGCGAGGCGGTGAACTCGGGATGAAGAGAGAGCACCAGGGCGGCGATGCCGGAAACATGAGGTGCCGCCATGGAGGTGCCTCCAAGGATATCGAACCGGTTGTTGGGCGTGGTGGAGAGAATGGAATCTCCGGGCGCGGCGAGATCCACATTGGCGCCTGCCCTGGAGAACGTGGCGCGGGCATCTTTTCGGTCCGTCGCGCCGATGGCGAGGACTTCGGGCATGGAGGCCGGGTAGAACGGCGTTTCCGTTCCCTCATTTCCCGCGGCGGCAATGAAGACGACTCCGTGTTGCCGGGCATGGCGGACGGCGTCCTCGAGAGCTCGGGAGCGGGTGGGCAATCCCCAACTGGCATTGATGATGTGGGCGCGGTTGGCGGTGGCGTAATGGATGCCTTGGATCACCTGGGCGAGAGTGCCTCCGCCGGATTCGTCGAAGGTTTTCACCGCCATCAGGGAAACTTTCCAACAAACTCCTGCGATGCCGATGCCGTTGTCGCCTACCGCGCCGGCGATTCCCGCCACGTGGGTGCCGTGAATTCCGTCGTCCAGCGGATCGCCATCGTCCGTCACGAAGTCGTAGCCATGGACATCATCGATCCAGCCGTTAAGGTCGTCATCGATGCCGTTGCCGGGGATTTCCTTTTCATTGCGCCAGATATTGGCGGACAAGTCGGGGTGGAGGTAATCGATGCCGGTGTCGATGATGGCGAGACGGACCGTGCGGGAGCCGGTGGTGAGGCCCCAGGCCGCTTGCGCGTGGATATCGGCGCCGATTTTCCCCGATTCCTGGCCGGTGTTTTGCAAGCTCCACTGATGTGTGAACTCGAAGTCGCCGGGAATAGTCGGGCTCGCGGGATTGGCCGGGGGAGGATTGATGTCGGTGAGCAGGCGGGGGACGCGGGGCGCGAGCGGGGCGATCGAGACTCGGTAATTCGGTTCGACCACAGCCACACGCGGATCGTGGTGGAGCCGCTGGAGGAAACCTTGCGACCGTTGGAGGTCCGTCAATTGAACCCGGAGCCAAGAATCGAGACCGTCCTCTTGATCGGGATTGGTTTGGCGCTCAAAGCCAGCCGTCTTGGCCGGGACCAGTGGAGCCCAGTCCAGGCCGAGCTCATCGAGCCAGACCTGAGCGGAGCGAGCGCGTGTGTTGTGCCTCAGTTTGATGAGGTAACTGCCAGGGAGAGAATCCGGCCGGGGAAAATCGGGGCTCGGTCGATCGATGACGGTTTGGGTTTCAGGCGCGTGGGGTGCCGCTGCCTGAATCACGGGGCTGGATGCGGCCTTGGGCGATTGGGCGATCGACGGGGTGAACGTGCTGAGGAAGCCTCCGCAGATCAGGAGAGACGCGGCGAATCCGGCCCGGGTTCGTGAGACGAAGGTGGCGCGTGGAGGGAGCTGCCTGGGGTTGCGGGCGGCCCGCCGGTATGGCAATTGGGGGCCGCGTAGATCATCCATGCGGCATGAATTTTCGCCTGAACCTTTGAAAAAGACAACTTGTGCCCTGCAAATGACACCTGGGAACTCTCGCTTCCATCTCGCGCCACCCTCCGGGAGGTTCTGCAAAAGCTCCTCAGCCTTTCCGGAATGCATGGCCTTGTCACCGCACGCCCGGCTCTGGCGGACTTCAGAGCCAATAAAGACCTTGAGGGAGAGGAAGCGCTGGAGCTGACGGACGGTTACACTTCGTGGGTGGGTGGATACGGATCCTCCTCATCCAACCCAGCGGCTTGGTTACCGCGCTTTCAGTTCACTCATCCGTTCCATCACCCACAAATAATCCGTCCGCGGATCCGCCGGAAAATCACCTTTGACGGCACCACGAACCGCGGGGCGGGCGGTTCCGTTGGCACCGGTGATCATCCATCGATGGGTCTCCGCGTGGCCGTCCGCGAAGGAGAGGTTGGCGGATCCGTTGTGAAATGAGGCCGGCAGGTTCGACCACTCGTAGCGTCCGAGGCGGATCATGAAGAAGCCATCGTTGATCGTGTCGGGATGTTCATCGAGAAAGAGGAAAACGGAGCTGGGTCGGGAGAAGTCGCTCGAGCGCATGAACTGCCGAAAGTCCCGGTTGTACTTGTCCAGCAGTGTGCCAGGATTGCCGACCATACAGTTGAGAGAATAACTCCGAAGCCGCTCTCCATTGTCGGCCCGCAGCCGGTCGGCTGGACATTTGAAGGAGCGGGTTGATTTACCGATCGGAGCTCCGAGCAGGGCTTCGGTGAGGAGGAGCGCGTTGGTGTTGTCGGGTTCCGGACCCCACGCCAGCACTTGATTGGCCCACGTGTTCCGTTCCGCACGCGTCTGATCGACGCCGTGGTTGTTGACGCAACGGTCCTCGTTCGAATCCGCGTATACCGTCCACGCCAGCGTCAGTTGCCGCGTGTTGTTGAGACACGTCATGGCGCTGGCCTTGGCCTTCGCGCGACCCAGCGCGGGCAGAATCAGGGCGGCGAGCAAAGCGATGATCCCAATGACCACAAGCAACTCGATCATGGAGAAACCCGATTCCGGGCGAGGCCCATCCCATCGCTTGGGATTCCACCGAGACATGAGCCCATTGGAGCCATGGCCCCAAGCAGAGTCGAGACCAAATCCAGTCGTTCCGATTCTGGGGAGCGCGACTGGGCCGTCCTTCGACCCGCCGCCGCACATTGAACAATCTGGAGTCTTCCGACCTGTCCGAGCGCTGCGGCTGGTCTTCGACACAGACGCGCTCCCGAGAATGAGAACGACTGCTCAATCCATTCCCTCGATTACGGCGAAGGAGCCCTGCGTGCGACTTACTTTCCAGGCCAGAAATCCATGACGAAGACGTCCTCGAGCACGGGGCCGAGTTTGGCTCCGAACTCTTTGTGGGCGGCGTGGATCAGGTAATCGTCGCGATCTTTGTCGGAAGCGAAGGTGAGGATGAAGGTGTGGGTAAAGCCTTTGTCGTGTTTTTCAGGGCTGACATTGGTGCCCCACTTGAATCCGTCGATTTGGGAGATTTGCTTTTTGAGACCTTTGAAGTCCTTGACGACCTGGTCGATCTGCTCGGGCGTGGCCGATTTCTTGAATTTGAAGCTGACCACGTGCTGGAGCTTTCCGGGTTTGCTGCTGCCCTTCTTCTTTTCGGCGTCCGCGGCGAGCAGGGATAGGCTCATGCCGGTGGCGAGGAGGAGAAACAAAGCGCGCTGGAGGAAGGTTCTCATGAGGGCGCGAGGCTGGCGCGGAACCTGGTTTTGGGCAATCGGAAATGTAAGGCGACCCCGTTGTGCAAAACCTCGCTTTGGCGGAGAAAAGCGTCGTGTCGAAATCTCGCTTCCATCGCCCGCCGAGGCCGGAAAATCAGACTGGAAGATCCTACGCCGCTGGCATGCTCCACCACCACGGATCAGGGACAGAACACCCGAGGGGAGACTGCGAATGACGCGGATTCCAGAGATGGACTTGGGATTTCACGCACGTGTGTCGGCTCATACGAAAGACTTGGCCTGCCGCGTTCTTTTCCCCACTTTGCCACTTCCCCGTGCGCCGAAAGTGAGTAATTCTCGAAAACACTCGTGAAAGTCACAGTCTGACACCTCTTGTCACTTTGGGTCCAAAAAGGGAATTTGGCGGAGAGGGGGGGATTCGAACCCCCGATACGGTTTAACCCGTATAACGACTAATAGGAATTTGCTTTTTCATGGCGGCAACTGAG
>VHDF01000073.1 GCA_016871495.1 Verrucomicrobiota bacterium
CTTCGCCGAGAACCAGACCTACTTCGATCGAGCCGAACGCAGCGCCGCCGCCGGAATCATGGTCGATGGCGCGTTGAAATCCGAAAAGAAGATCGTCATCCAGGTCAAGAACGCTCGCATCGCGTTTGCCAAGATCTTGCCGCTGTTCTTTCCCGAACCGCCCATTCCGCCCGGCATTCATCCAACCGCCGCCGTGGACCCCTCGGCGTCGATTCATCCCTCGGCCCATGTGGGAGCCCGTTGTGTGATCGGCGCCGCCACCCTGGTCGGCCCCCGTGTAGTGCTCCACCCCGGAGTGGTCGTGGGCGACCACTGCGAAATCGGCGAGGAGAGCCACATTTACCCCAACGTCACGCTCTACACCCGCACGCACATCGGAAAACGCAATCGCATCCATGCCGGCACGGTCATCGGTTCCGACGGCTTCGGTTACGTGCTGGACGGCGGCGTCCACCGCAAAGTCCCGCAGACCGGGAATGTGGTCATTCAGGACGACGTGGAAATTGGCGCCAATGTGGCCATTGATCGAGGGGCGCTCGGTTCCACCACCATTGGGCGCGGCAGCAAGATCGACAATCTGGTGCAGATCGCCCACAACGTCGCCATCGGGGAGCATTCCCTCGTCATCGCGCAAACCGGCATCGCCGGCAGCACCAAACTCGGCAATTATGTGATTTTGGCGGGTCAGGTCGGAATCGCCGGCCACCTCAAAATCGGGAACAAGGTCACGGTCGCCGCGCAGTCCGGTGTCATGAACGACGTTCCAGACGGGGAAAAGTGGTTCGGCTACCCGGCTCAACCTGACCGACAGATGAAACGCCAACTCATCGCGCTGCAGCAACTCCCCGACCTGGCCAAACGGGTGATTGATCTCGAACGTTATCTCGGCCGGGGCAAACGCGCCCCGGATCCCTCGGCGGGAGCTTCCGGACCGCCCCCGCTCTCGCCTCCCTCGGCTTGACGGAGCTCATGACACGACGTGACTTCGCACGCAGAACCGCTTCGGTGGCTCTGCTCCTGGGCGCAAGCTTGCCACTCTCCGGCGCGGAGCGTTCCGCCCGCGAACATCGGCACCGAAATCGCTTCCGCCATCACCTGACCTCCGATGTGGTGATCATCGGAGGTGGACTGGGCGGATGCGCGGCGGCGCTCGCCGCGTTGCGCGCAGGCCTGAGGGTGACCCTGACGGAGCCGACCGACTGGATCGGTGGCCAGCTCACCCAGCAAGCCGTTCCTCCGGACGAACATCGCTGGATCGAGAACCAGGGTTGCACGGCGGCTTACCGATCGCTCCGCGAGGGAATTCGGACCTTTTACCGAACCCATTACCCGCTTTCCGAGGAGGCCCGACGCTCCCCCTACCTCAATCCCGGACGCGGCGCGGTTTCCGGGCTTTGCCACGAACCCCGTGCCGCCTTGTCCACACTCGAAGGCATGCTCGCCCCCTATGCCAGCAGCGGCAAACTGACGCTCTTGCTGGAACACGAGCCTCGCCGGGCGGAATCCAGAGCCGATCGCATCCAACGCGTCGAAGTTCAGCCCGTGGGCGGCGGGCATTCACTCACCCTGGAAGCGCCCTGGTTCATTGACGCCTCTGAACTCGGGGATCTACTTCCGCTGGCGGGGGCGGAGTGGATCACAGGCGCGGAATCCCAAACGCAAACGGGCGAACCGCACGCCGCTTTATCCCCCAACGCCGCCAACCAGCAGTCCTTCACGTGGTGCTTTTTGATCGACCACCTCGAAGGCGAGGATCACGTCATCGATAAGCCCCGGGAGTATGAGTTCTGGAAATCCTATGTGCCACAACTGCGACCCGATTGGCCGGGCCGGCTGCTTTCCCTGACCTATACGCATCCCCAAACAAGGTCGCCTCGCACCCTGGGTTTTCATCCCGAAGGGGACACGCCCGGACTGCCCTTGAATCTCTGGCGCTACCGGCGGGTGGCCGACCGCAGAACCTTCGCTCCGGGATTTCTGCGCGCCGACCTCTCCCTCATCAATTGGCCCCAGAATGATTACTGGCTCGGCCCTCTCGTGGGAACTGGGGCGACGAGCGCGCTGCGTCATCTTCGCCGTTCGCGGCAATTAAGTCTCTCTTTGCTCCATTGGCTCCAAACGGAGTGTCCGCGTCCTGACGGCAAACAAGGTTGGCCCGGATTGCGGCTGCGCGGGGATTTGTTGGGAGGCCCGGAGGGCATGGCCAAGCACGCTTATGTGCGGGAGTCCCGCCGCATCCGTGCGCGGTTTACCGTGCTGGAACAGCATGTCGGCGTCCAAGCGAGGGGAGGTCCAAAACCCGGATTACGCGCGGAGCCATTTGCCGACTCGGTAGGCGTGGGATTTTACAACATTGACCTGCACCCCAGCACTGCCGGCGACAACTACATCGACATTCCTTCGCTTCCTTTTCAGATTCCGCTGGGGGCTTTGGTGCCCGTCCGGTTGAGGAACCTGCTGCCCGCGTGCAAGAACCTGGGGGTCACCCACATCACCAATGGATGCTACCGGCTTCATCCGGTGGAGTGGAATATCGGGGAAGCGGCGGGAGCGCTCGCCGCGTTCTGTCAACGCCGGCACACGGAGCCTCAAGCCGTGTTCGAAACGTTGCCGCTCCGAACTGACTTTCAACTCGAGCTGGAAAAACAAGGATTCCAACTGCGCTGGCCGGAGAATCTCTCTTGATTCCTATTTGTCCGACTTCGAAGATTTCGAACCCGACCCCGCGCCTTTCTTGCCACCGCCTGCCGTGAGGATCGTGCCCGTCAGGACTCCCACCGCAAAAAAGCTGAAATACATGATCGCGGCGGGCATCTTCACATTTTTGGGCAAGAGGGGCGGCAAGGAGAAAGCGACATCAGACCGGTTATGCATGCCGATCAAAACGAGCAATAACAGGATGGCAATGAGGAAGACTGTTTTGAAAAGAAGTTTCGCGTTCATAGTCCCGCCTTCGGACGGCGGCGGAAGATAGTTCCCGGGCTCGCAAAACGCAAAATGAAACCATCGGAAATCCCGGTTGGAATTCCAGCGCCACAGTAACCTCCTGGCTCCAGGCCCCTAGGCGCCGCCAGGATCAAGCCGCGGCGGCAGGCTGCGTGACCAGCCGGTACCAATTATCGCGCTGACGAGGCTCGTAACCGAGGTCGAGGATCAAACGCTCCATATCCGCCACGGTCATGCGAAAGGTCGTCCCGGCCTGGCTCACCACGTTCTCCTCAATCATGATGCTGCCAAGGTCGTTGGCCCCGAATTTCAACGCCACCTGCCCGATTTCCAAACCTTGCGTCACCCAGGAGCTCTGAATGTTCTCAATGTTGTCCAAAAAAATCCGGGCCACCGCCTGGGTGCGCAAATAGTCATGAGCTCCCGCCGCCGGAGCCTTCAGTTTCGTGTTTTCAGCCTGAAAGGTCCACGCGATGAACGCGGTAAACCCCTTCGATTTGTCCTGTTGATTCCGCACCCGGTCCAAATGCTCGATCCGGTCCTCCAAAGTCTCGACGTGCCCGAACATCATGGTCGCGGTGGAGCGAATCCCCAACTCATGGGCCGCGTCCATCACTCCCAGCCAATCGTCACTCATCGCCTTGAGCGGTGAAATCCGGCGCCGCACCCGATCCACCAAAATCTCCCCGCCGCCGCCCGGCAACGACCCCAGCCCCGCTTGCTTGAACTTCGACAGAATCTCCTTCACCGGAAGGCCGAACACTTCGCGAAAATGCACCAATTCGCTGGGACTGAACGCGTGAATGTTGATGTCCGGATGCTTCGATCGAATGTGGCGGAGCAGGTCCAAGTACCAGTCGAGACTCAGTTTCGGATGGTGCCCGCCCTGCATCAAAATCTGCGTGCCTCCCAGAGCCCGCGTTTCGTCGATCTTGCGATCCAATTCCTCCCGCGAGATCACATACGCGTCAGGATCCGATTCCACCCGGTAAAAGGCGCAGAACTTGCAATAGACATTGCAAATGTTCGTGTAGTTGAGGTTCCGATCGACGATGTAAGTGACGATCTCGTTGCCACGACCGCCGCAGGCCGCCGCCTTGGCCAATCGCCGGCGCCGGTCTGCCAGACGCCCCAAAGTCTGCAAGGGCAGTTGAAAAAGCCGGGCCGCCTCGGCGCGATCGACGCGCTCTCCCTCCCACACTTTGGCCACCAACCCGTCGAGTGTTCGGTCGAGCATCATGTCTTCAGAGCAACACAGGGCCGCGGGTGCGAATGGAAAGTTCCTCCGCCTCGCAGATGCGGATGCTTCGATATCCATCCTCCGGTGTCACCACCGTTGGAGCGCCGCCCGTGCGAATCGCTTCCACGATGTGGTGGAGTTCACCCGCGTAACCATCCGGTCCGCCCAACTCGGGGACCTGTGTCTCGCGGCCTTCCTGAAAAACCCTCAGCGTTTGGCCGGCCCTCGCTCCATCGTAATCCGCGGTGGCGCCCTCGAAGTTGACCGTGTAACTCATCGAAAACCCGAATCCAGGCGCCATGGCCCAGGATCCCTCGGCATGAACGATGGCGCCCGACTCGACCTCATATTGAGCCACCACATGGTCGATCGCACCGCTGAATTTGCTGTAACCCTGCGCAGAAACCCGTGTCGGCATGCCGAAACAATGGTGCACAAAATCCACGTCGTGGATGTGCAAGTCCAGCAGAGCACCCCCGGATTTCTTCCCGTCGTGAAAATGTCCGTGCCCCCATCCCGGCGGCTGAGCCACGCGCCGAAACCGGGCGGCCAACACCCGGCCGTACCGCCCGGATTGAACGGCCTCTTTCAGCCAGGCCCATTCCGGCCAAAATCGCAAGCACATCGCCGGCATGTAGCATCGGCCGGATTCCCGCGCCGCCTCCGCCACGCGCCGGGCTTCTTGGGACGTCCGCGCCACGGGCTTCTCGCAAAGGACGTGTTTTCCCGCCGCCAAAGCCCGCAAGGACTGATCCGCGTGGGCCAGGGTCGGACTGCAGATGTCCACCAAATCCAAGCCGGGATGGCGGAGAAACGCATCCACGTCGCGATAGGCGCCGATGGCGTTCATGTCCAGACGAACCGCGTCCTCGGACCCGACGTTGCCCTGCACCCCGGAAAAATCTCCATCCAGATGGCGTCCGCTTGGATTGCAGAGCGCCACCACCCGAATGCCCGGAATTTGCCGGCACGCCTTCAGATGCGTGGCCGCCATGAAACCAAGCCCAAGCAGGCCGACACTCACGCTCATATCACACCAGGGACAACATGTGCCGCGCGAAGACCGCAAACCGCAGGACCTGCCGTTCGAGCCGGGCCTGCAACTCCGGATCCTTCAATGGCCCGTCCGCGTCGAGCAAGGAGCCAATGCCCGGGAGGAAAAGGCGCTCGGGAAAGAGGAACGCATTGCGGTAACCAAAGATTTGTTGCAACTGCTCCACCGGTCGCAAGGCGCCGGACATCCCGGCCGAAAGGCCCAAAAAACCAACGGGCTTGCGCTCGAAACTCTCGGGAAACTTCAGCATATCGATAAAATACTTCAACACGCCCGGCGGCCCGCCATTGTATTCCGGCGTCACCACGAGAAGACCGGCACTGTCCAGCACCGCCTTGGAAAACGGGGCGAAACTGTCCGGCTTTTCACTGTAAGAAGCCGGATCGAAGATGGCCTGAGGTAATTCAGCCAGATCGAGCAAGGCCGACTTCTCGCCTTTTTTGGACAAGGCCGCTGCCGCCAATCGAGCCACTTTCAACGTGTTGCTGCCCGGTCGATTCGTGCCGGAAATCACGGTAATCATGTCCAAAGCATGCGTTCGAGCATCCAGCGGCGCAAGCGGACAATCGAAGCCTGGGATTACGGGAAGCGCAGGGTCGGTTCGGGAGGCGAATCCTGGAGTCCGAGCGTGAAGTTCGGAATCCCGTCCCCAATCCCTTCATGGCTTCCCCCATTGAAAGTGAATTTCAATCGCTCCGGCCTTTCGGGAGAGCTGGTTCCATGGACTTGCGACGGCATGGAAAAGGTCTGTCATGCCCTGACAAAAAAAAGGCGGCGATCACTCGATCGCCGCCCGGCTGTTCCAAGACCCTGAACCAACCTAAAAATCTCCCAAAAGCACGCTCTTCCGCCTCAACGCTCCCTGCCCAATTTTCCCAAGCCCGCGATGGCGGTTCCGCAAATCGATCAAACCCAGCACCCCGAAGCGCTTGGGGACAAAAACCAGCCCCATCCCATTGTCGATGGAACTCGCGGCCGATGGCTTTTCAAACTTCGGCTTCGCGGATGCATCTTCGGTCGTTGTCATAAACACCTCAAAATCTAGTGTTGGCTTCCATTGTTTCTGCTGCTTCTTTAGCGCAGCAATTATCTTGCCATTCAGAATTGCGAATGGCGGACCCGGCGCAACACGCATCATGGACCCGAAAACCCTCCCCATTTGGGATATTCATCAAGGCATTCTCGACGCCCTGACCCGCCACAACAGGCTCGTCCTGGTGGCTCCTACCGGCTCAGGCAAGACCACCCAAGTTCCTCAGATGCTTCTCGATGCCGGTTTTGCCCAGAACCGCCGCGTCGTCATCCTCCAACCCCGTAGGGTCGCCGCTCGATCAGTCGCCGCTCGAGTGGCCTTTGAACGCCAATCCCCACTCGGTTCCCAAGTCGGTTACCAAGTCCGTTTCGATGATCAACTCGGCCCGTCCACCCTCCTCTGCTTCGTCACCGAAGGCATCCTCTTGCGCTGGATCCAGGATGACCCCCTGCTCAGCCAGATTGGAATCCTGCTCTTCGACGAATTCCACGAACGCAACCTCCTGTCGGACGCTGCCTTAGCCCTGGTCAAGCAACTCCAAACATCCCGCCGACCCGATCTCAAGATCGTGGTGATGTCCGCCACCCTCGAAGCCACCCCCGTCGCCGATTACCTCGGTAGCTGCCCGATCCTCGAAAGCAGAGGTCAAACCTACCCCGTTCAAGTCACCCACCTCGATGTTCCAGACGATCGGCCCATCCCCGAACAAGCCGCCTCCGTCACCGCCCAAATCGTCGCCGAAGGAGAACCCGGCGACATCCTCGTCTTTATGCCAGGCATGGGGGAAATCATGTCCACGATCCATTCACTCCGGGCGGAAAAACTTGCCGAGTCCGTCGAGTTGATTCCTTTGCACGGTGATCTCCCCGCCGAAGACCAAGATCGCGCTTTCGCTCCTTCTCATCGCCGCAAAATCATTATTGCCACCAATGTCGCGGAAACTTCCATCACCATCGACGGGATCCGCCACGTGGTGGATAGCGGACTGGCCCGCGTCGCCCGCTACGATGCGGAACGGGGCATCGGCACCCTCGCCATCGAGGAAATCAGCCGCGCCTCGGCCGATCAACGCAAGGGTCGCGCGGGAAGGACCGCCCCTGGCACCTGCCACCGGCTCTGGACCGAAAGCGGCCACCTGAACCGCCCGGTCAAAAACACCCCGGAAATCCAGCGAGCCGACCTGGCTGAAGTGGTACTCCTCCTGCACAGTCTCGGCATCCGCCGCGCCGCGGAGTTCGATTGGCTCGACAAACCCGGCGTCCAGTCCGTGGAAAACGCAGAAACCTTGCTGCGCGCTCTCGGAGCCCTCCGTGAGTCCGACGACGACGATCCTTCTCCCACCGACCTCACTCCGGTGGGACGGAAAATGCTGCGCTTGCCCATGCATCCGCGCTACTCACGAATGCTCATCGAAGCCTCCGTCCGCGGGTGCGTTCCTGCCGCGGCACTCTGCGCCGCGCTCATCGGCGGGCGGGATTTGCTCATGCGATTGAGTCGGGACGATCGCCACATCGCCGAAGCGCGCGAGGTTTTCGAAGGCAGTTCGATCTCGGATTTCCATACCTTGATGCGAGCTTACTCATTCGCGAGGCAAAATCACTTTGCCGTCGAGGCCTGCCGCCGATACGGCATCCATGCCCAAACCGCCCGCCAAATCGAACAGACTGATCAGCAATTGATCGAGATCGCCCGCCGCGAAGGTCTGCTCCAGCCCGCCCAGGGAGACGAGGAACTCAAGCTCCCCCCACCCGATCAAAAGCCCGGCGCCGCGAAAACGTCCGCCGCGGGATCCACGCCCGATGATCCTCTGGCGCGGTGCATCATCACCGGATTCATCGATCAACTCTGCCTCAGAAGAGACACGGGCACCCTGGAATGTTTCGTGGCCGGCGGACGAACCGGCACGTTGCAACGAGAAAGCGTCGTGCAACACGCCAAACTCTTTGTGGCCTCCTCCATCCGCGAGATCGAATCCCCGCGCGTGGGCCGTCTGACCTTGCTCGGCCTCGCCACGGCAGCCCCCCTCGAATGGCTGCTTACGATGTTCAAGGACCGCATCGTCACCAAGGTCGAATACCACTTCGATCGAACGCAAAAACGCGTCGTCGCCGCGCGCATCCTCCGCTTGCAAGGACTACCGATCACCCACGCATGCGAGTCCGAATTGGACCCTGACCGTTCCGGACGTTGCCTTGCCGAAGCCGCGGCCAAGGGACTCTTCGAACTACCCCTGCTCAACCATGACGTCCGTCAATTCATCGCCCGCGTCAATCTGGTCGCGCAAAAACTTCCCGAACTCGAAATGCCCGCTTTCCACGATGCCGCCGTGACTGACGCGATGGCCCGCGCGTTCCGCGGTCTTGACCTCGTGAAAACGGCGCAAGCCACGCCGCTGCTCGAGGCGTTCCGCGAAACGCTGGGACGCGATCGTCTCTCCTGGCTCGACGAACTCGCCCCCCTTCAGATCGCGTTGAATGAAAAGCTCACGGTGAAGATCCTCTATGCGTCCCCAAACCCTGCGTTGATCACCGGCACCGTCGAACCCGAAATCCAGCTCAAAATCACCGATTGCCTGGCCCTCACCGCCCACCCCGCCGTGGCCGAAGGAAAAGTCCCGCTCCGCATCTGGATCTGCACCCCGGACGGCAAACGACTCGAGGAAACACTCGACTGGCCGCGCTTTCGCGCCCAGTCCTACCCCAAACACCGACCCGCGCTGGTCCGGAAATTCGCCAGTGTCGCCTGGCCATGAAGCTCGCGGGTCAGGGCATCAGGTCGTAACAGTAAACGTCCCCGCCCTTCTTGATGCCGTCGCGCAAAAAGAGCTTCCCATCGCTGTAGGCCGGATGGCACCAGTTCAAGCCGCAAAGCTGCGCTCGCCCGAGTTCGTGATACTGATCCTTCGAGCCCTCAAACATCACGGCCAACCCGGCGTCCGTGAGGGCCAGCACACGCGTTCCCAACACGAGAAACCCCGCCGCGGCTCTGTCGGCCGACGTGGTGATCACTCCCTCTTTGGACCAATGCAGAGTGCCGCTCCGCAAGTCCAAACAAATCAGGTTCTTGTCCGGACCCACTCCAAACAAACTCGGGCCGATCGCCACCGGCGAACAAATATTCATGGCCGTCTCCTTCTGAATCCACGCGGGCTCGGCGCTGACAGCCGCCCCCTTGGCATTGACCTTCATCGCGATCAGGCCCGCTTGATGCGACGACACCACGACATGATTGGCATGCACCACCGGCGTCGTCACATGCCTGCCAAAGGCGGTCTTGATCGGATAATTCCACAGCAACGCGCCATCGGAGGGCGAAACCGCCATCAATCCCTCGGCCGTAAAGGCGAGCAAATGAGCTTTGCCGTCCACGTCCTGCAGCACGGGAGGAGCGTAACCCGCCATGGCATTCTGAGACTTCCAAAGGACCTGGCCGGTCATCTTGTCGAGGCAAGCAATCGAAGCGCCTTGAGGGCCGCCTGGAAACACGTAGATCCGTCCGTCCTGGATCCAAGGTGAACCGTTATTCCCATGCCGGGCGGCCCCGGGAGTCGTCCCCTTCTCCCCAATGAACGTCGCGCCAAAATCGGCGACGAAATTCTTGCGCCATAGCAGGGTGCCCCTTTCGATCTCGCGGCACTGCAACTCACCCCGGCAGGAGACCGCGTAAACCCGGTCCCCATCCACCACGGGAGTGCAACGCGGCCCGGTCGGCCCCTGCGAATCCGTAAACGCCGCGTCCACATCTTGCCGCCACAATTCCTCGCCGGTGTCTCTCGCCAAAGCTCTCAGCACTTCCCGCCCGCCGAATCCATCGAACACGAAGACCTTCCCCCTCGCAACAACAGGCGAGGCGAGCGCGTCTCCCGCCGGTTGCTTCCAAACCCGTCTCGGTTCGGCAGGCAGCGTCAAGGGCACCCTCGCCGTGGACGCCACATGGCCGTCATTGCGCGGTCCTCGCCAACGCGGCCAGTCCTCCCCCACGGAAGCCGCCTGCGGGCTCAAGAACCAAATCCCAACACAGATCATCCAACGACAATGCGTCCTCATAGTCCAAGTGGCTCGTTGCGCTTCTACAGTTGTTCCCGGCTCTCGTGTCAGGTCCCCTTCGGCACATTCTCCAGTCGCTGCCGCTCCGCCGCTTTCGCGAACGGATAATAAATGGCCATGGCCAGCACGATGGAGATCGCGCCCCAAACCGCCGCTTTCCAGTCACCCCCGGTCACCAAATAATGCCCGATGATCGGGGGAGTCGTCCAAGGCACATTGACAAATGGTTTTTGAATCACATCCCAGCTGATCAAAAGATAGCTGCCCGCTGTGAGCGTGAGAGCGCTCAAAACATAGGGGATCATCAACAACGGATTCAACACGATCGGAAATCCGAAGAAAATCGGCTCGTTGATCTGAAAAATCTGGGAAGGCAAAGAAAGCCGGCTGACCTTTCGGAATCCAGGCTCGCGGGAATGAAGCATGATCAACGCCAGCGCGATCGTCGCCCCCGTCCCGCCCACATTGACAAACGTGGTGAAGAACCCCAGGGCTGTCACATAAGGCAACGGCTGACCTTGCGCCATGGCCGCGACGTTGTCCGCCAGATACTGCAAAAAGATCGGAGCCACAATGGCATCCAGCGTGTTGTCACCGTTGATGCCGACGGACCACAGCAAGGTTACGAGCAGGGCGTAAACCAGGATGCCGGGCATGGTGTTCAATGCGAAGACCAGCGGCGAAAAGGCTTTCTGCACCCACGTGTTGACATCGACCCCCGCCACGAACCGGAGGCTCCAAAAAACGAGGACGAGAAAACACAAGGGCGCGAGGCAGAGGAAAGATTCGTACACGACCGACGGCACGCTTGAAGGCAGCCGGATCACCCATTGCTTGTCGGAAAAAGCCTTTTGCACGCGCACCGTAATCAACGCCACGAGAATGGCGGTGAACAATCCTTTCGAACCCAGACCGTCCATGGCGAGGGCCTGGTCTTTCATCTGAACCTGCATCATCAGGAAAATCAGGGTGGCCATGGAGGCGCTCACCACCGCCTCCTGCTTCAGCGTGCGGCCCAGATCATAAGCGATGGCGAAGCACGCGAAAACCGCCAGCAGACCAAACGTGGCGGTGACCGGGACCTGCAACAGCGGGATCAACGATTCGATGCGCTTCTCCCATCCCGGCAAAGGAAGATACATGAACACCATGAACAAGCCGCCCAGAATGGTCAGGGGAACAACCGCAACCATGCCGAAGCGGATCGAGGAAAGGTAGGGATTCTCCGCCGCTGCGGCCAACGGCGGCACGATCCGCCGGTTCAAGAACTCGATAAAAACGTTCACGCTGGGTAAGAGGGCGTGAAACTACCCCTCGCTCCCCTTCCTTGGCAAGCGGTTGAACCGGATCCTGACCCCCGGATCAGGTAATTCTACACCACGAATGAATACCGCGGAGGGACTGGTTCGAGGGCAAGGTGTTCGTACTCCTGCTCCATCGGAGGTTTCGTCTTCTCAGGCCATCGTGTCGTGTCAATCCGAGATCTCTGTCCCCACCTCCTCCATTCCAAATGGAGGAGAGGGAGTGAAAACGGGCGCGGTGCGCATGGCTGCACCTCAAAGTCCGTCACGAGCGCCGTTGCTGGCGTGGATGTGCTCACCGCCCACGACGCCGCGTCCTCCTCCCTCGCTTCGACTCTCACGGAGGAAAGGTATCCGAAGCCCGTTTCACTCACGGGGTCACCGGTTCAAGCTTTCTTCCCCGTCTCTGTGCCTTCGTGGCTCCGTGAGATACCATTCCTGTTCTGCCTCATCAGTCGATTCGAAGGTTGGGATCACAAACCCAAGATCTCGGTCCTGAGAGAACTTCTGCTTTTGCCGGATGCCTTGCAGCGAAAAAGTCCCAACTCCACGCGGGATTGGAGATCAGAAGTCCGCTGGATGCGGGGTGATGCGACTTCTGCTCCAGTCTCCTCGGCCCAATCACGTCGTCACGTTGTCCACGATAAGGCGCCGTGAACGGCGCGCTCCGGGTTAAAATAAGAACGACTGCCGCATATCCCGGAGTTCTCTCGTCGTGTGGCGCAGGCTGCCCGGCCTGCTGTATCTCCGAATGCCCAGTCGGCCCGGCGGGTGAAGAACGAGGCCCTTCCAGGCTCTCCACGCGCCGGGTTCCCTTCGTCGCCCCGCAGGCTGGGCAGCCTGCGCCACAGCAGACAGGGCTGTCTGCGTTACCAAGACAACCCGGTCACCGATATCCTCTGGGTGCAACGGAACGACTGGCGCCCTTGTCGTCATGATTGCCGAGGTGCGTTGAAACGGCTAAACTGCTCCGATGACACTGCTCCAGCATCGACTTGCGACCGCGCGATCGGTCCTCCGCCGATTCTTCCGCGCATCCTGGGCCTGGGCGCTGGCACTTCATTTCCAAGCCCAATCCGCGTCGCCCGCTGCTCCTACTCCACCTGACCGCGGATTCCTTCAGCAGTATTGTTTCGATTGCCACGATGAAGATCAGGCCAAGGCCGGACTGAATCTCGACCGGCTCTCCAATCCGGCCCAGCTCAACGCCGATTTCAGGATCTGGGAAAAGGTCCTCCGTGCGGTGGATGAACGCCGCATGCCACCGAAAGACCGAACGCGTCCAGACGATGAGGCCCGTCGGCGATTCACGTCCGACATCCAACGTTCCATGACACGGCTCACGCGTCAGCTTGCGGGCACGCCCGGCCGGACCGGCCTCCGGCGTCTGACCAGTGCGGAGTATGACTATGCCATCCTGGATCTGACCGGGCTTGATTTGAATCTCGGCCAGCAGTTCATCAATGACGCCGTGGGCGGGGAAGGCTTCTCGAATGTCAGCGAAGTCCAGTTCCTCGACGACGTGGGACTGGAGCGTTATCTCGGCGCGGCCAAATCCGCCGCCGCACACGCGTTGATCGGCGCCGGTTCGCTTGGCTTCTTCCAGCATCCTGGCATGACCGGCCTCGAGATTTCCGCCGTGGAACGTATCCAAGCCCTTTACCGTAAGCACGGATTTCGCAAGGCCGCAGGGGAAGGAGCCGAGCCGTATGGACAGGATCTTTACGCGAAAGCGCTCCTGGCCAACTGGCAATTCAAGCATCGGAAACAACTCGGCCGGCCGAAGGAGGATCTGGGTTCGTTCGCCAGAAGCGCTGGAGTCTCCCCGAAATTTGCCGGTCATTTGCGAGCGATTCTCGAGAATCCCTCGCCGTCTTTCCCCACCACGGAGATGGTGAAGGCGTGGAACCTTCTGCCGGTTCCTTCGCGTCAGTTTCGCGCGCAAGAATCCGAAATCCTAGCCCGCTGCACGGCGATCCAGCACGAACTCGACGCGTGGCAATCGGCCTTGGCGGTGGGTCCGGGCAACAACGAGGAAGCCCCGGTGCTGGCCGGAGGCCAGCCTGAAGTCATGGAAAAACAGATCCTGAGAATCCGGCTGCCGTTTTCAGCGGGGCACCCCGCGCCAACCTTGCGAGGGGTGGCTCGATCCGTGGGTGACAACCCTTCGGCGGCTTTCGTCCTCATCCTGCGGGACGTGCGAACCCTGCTGGTTGACGAAGCCACGAACCAATTGTCCTTCGGAATCCACCCGCATGGATCGCTGGTCTCGACGAATGACCTTGTCCTCACCCGTTCGATGCCGTTCGAGCTTCCGTTTAAGGTGGCGCCCGAGGCCAAGCTGGTGGCTCACAACGTCGTGGTCGAGCTGGACGCGGCTCACAGCGACGACTCCTTGGTGCATCTCGAATTGAAACTCGCGAACAGCGGCATCGATCCGTTGCCCCCGTTGCTAATGGCCTTGCTGGCGCCACCACGGGGCCAGGCGCGGGCCCGCCATCGCGAAGGCTTCGCTGCTCTGGCTCGGGATCTGCCCCAGGTCTCGCACCGGGAACCCGCGCCTTCCGACCGCGATCCCATCCCCGATCCGTACGACAACAAGTACGAATCACCCGATCGCAATTATTTTCATTACCAGGTGAAGTACCATCGGGAAGACGCGTTTTTGGTTGAAAAGATCCTCGATGAACCCGCCCGTCGTGAACTCGACGCCGCCTGGGCGGATTTGCTTCTCTCCTTCGAGTACCACGATATCAAACTGCGCTTTTTGAATCGAAAATTCGAACTCGGCCTGGAGACGACCCGAGTGAAGGATCTGCAACCCTCCCAACTCGGCTCCGCTTCACCCCGCATCCGGGCTCAAGCCCTCGAACTCAAAGAAAACCTCGAGCGAAGCTTGGCGGCTTGGCGTGGCGCGGAATCGAATCAGCTTGAGGACACACTCCAATTCGCACAACGAGCATGGCGGCGCCCGCTGACGGAGTCCGAGCGTGGCGCGCTGGTTGAGTTCTATCGCCGGATGCGCGTCGAGGATTCTCGCAGCCACCCCGAGGCCTTGCGGTCACTGCTCGCGCGTGTGCTCATGTCGCCGGCCTTTCTTTACCGGCTCGAACCCGCCGCCCGGGCGGGAATTCATCGATTGGGTCCCCGCGAACTCGCTTCACGTTTGAGCTTTTTTCTTTGGTCGTCCCTGCCCGATGAAATGCTCCTGCGCGCCGCGGAGCGCGGGGAACTCTCCGACCCGAAATCCGCCGCGAAATGGGTTCGACGCATGGTGCAGGATCCCCGCGCACGACGGCTCGCGACCGAATTCTTCGGGCAATGGTTCGGGTTCTACCGGTTCGAGCGGTACGAGGGGGTGGATCGAACACGATTTCCCGAGTTCACGCCGAGCTTGCGCGCCTCGTTCCACCAGGAAGCGATCGAATTCTTTTCGCACCTGATCCAGGGAAACCGTCCGGTGGATGATGTCCTTTTCGCGAATTACTCCTTTCTGAACGCGGAACTGGCCAATCATTATGCCATCGGGGCCTCGGCGGCTGCCGGAGCCGAGTTCGTCCAGCATCGATTTGCCGAAACCCACCGGGGTGGCTTGTTTGGGCTGGGCGCGATCCTGACGAAAACGTCCACACCGCTCCGAACCAGCCCGGTCAAGCGAGGGGACTGGGTCTTGCGCCAGATTCTGGGGACGCCCCCTCCGCCCCCTCCGCCCGACGCGGGCTCGCTCGCTTCGGACGACGTGCTGGCCGACGGACTCTCGGTGCTCGAACGATTGGATGCGCACCGTCGCCGCGAGTCCTGCTCGCAATGCCACGCGCTCTTTGATCCACTCGGATTCAGCCTCGAACATCTCGACCCGGTCGGGCGCTACCGGGATGCCTATCGTGACGGGAAAACGATCGTGAGTTCAGGCGTGCTCGGGAGTGGTGAGCGGATCGAAGGAGTGGCGGGGCTGAAATCCTACCTGCGCGAGCATCGGGATCTGTTTCATGAGACCTTCGCCACGCGCCTGCTCGGATATGCCCTGGGCCGCAAGACGCTGCTTTCAGACCGTCCGTTGATCCAAAAAATGAAGGAACAATGCGCTCGCGGAGGGTCTTTGGCGGATCTGGCGATGACCCTCGTGTCGAGCAGTCAATTCCAGCACATCCAGGGCACGGAGGCGGGTGTCGTCGTGGATTGACCTTTGACGCGTCGGGAAACACGCCTCAAAATTGAGGCCCGAAACACATGAGCTTCGTCGATCCCATTCTTGTCGCCCGCGGGGCGCGAGACCTAGTGCTGCTTCCTCACATGGCCAACCGCCACGGGTTGATCGCCGGGGCCACCGGGACCGGCAAGACGGTCACGCTCCAGGGCTTGGCCGAGCAGTTTAGCTTGCGCGGTGTCCCGGTATTTTTGGCGGATGTGAAGGGGGATCTTTCGGGAATGGCGGTGCCCGGTTCACCCACCACGAAGATTCAGGAGCGCCTGCGTGAGCTCCGGCTCGAGGCATTTACCTTCGGCGGATGCCCGGTCACGTTTTGGGATGTGTTCGGAGAAAAAGGCCACCCGGTCCGAACGACCATCTCCGAGATGGGCCCTCTTTTGCTGGCCGGGCTCCTCCAACTGAACGAAACCCAGGCCGGCGTGTTGAACTTGGTTTTCAAAGTGGCCGACGAGGAAGGCTTGTTGCTGCTCGATCTCAAGGATTTGCGGGCCATGCTGAAGCACGTGGGTGAGAACGCGGCCAGTTTCACCACCGATTATGGCAACATCTCCGCGGCCAGCATCGGCGCCATCCAGCGCAACCTCCTCACGTTGGAACAGCAAGGGGCGGAAGCCTTCTTCGGAGAGCCCGCCCTCAACCTCGATGATCTCCTGCAAACGGACAGTCAGGGTCGGGGGTGCGTCAATATTTTGGCCGCCGACAAGCTCATGTCGGCTCCGAAGGTGTATGCCACGTTCCTCTTGTGGCTGCTTTCGGAACTGTTCGAGAACCTGCCCGAAGCGGGTGATCTGCCCAAGCCCAAGCTGGTGTTCTTTTTCGACGAGGCGCACCTGCTTTTTTCGGACGCACCCCCGGCCCTGCTCGAAAAAATCGAACAGGTGGTCCGTCTCATCCGTTCCAAGGGGATCGGCGTTTATTTCGTAAGTCAAAATCCACGGGATATTCCGGACAACGTGTTGGGCCAGCTTGGCCATCGCATTCAACACGCGCTGCGCGCCTTCACCCCACGGGATCAACAGGCGGTGCGGGCTGCCGCCGACACGTTCCGCTCGAATCCCGCCATCGATACCGAAACCGCGCTCACGGAACTCGGAGTCGGCGAAGCCCTCGTTTCGATGCTCGACGAACGCGGGCAACCCACGGTGGTGGAACGCGCTTACATTTGCCCTCCCCGCGGTCAAATCGGTCCGATTACGGAAGCCCAACGCGCGGGATTGATGCGATCCTCGCTCGTCCACGGCGTCTATGAGCAGACCATCGACCGCGAATCGGCCTATGAGAAACTGAAAGGCGCCGCCACGCAGGCATCCGCTTCGGCTCCGTCGTCAGCTCCCGGGGGATTTTGGGGCGGACTTTTCGGCGGCGTGTCCGCGCCAAGCCCGGTCTCACGTCCGGCTCGTCCGGCCGGAAGACAGCCAGAATCGCTGGTCAATGCCATGGCCAAGAGCGCGGTGCGCACCATCGGCAGCACCCTCGGACGCGAGATTATCCGCGGAGTTCTGGGTTCATTCTTGGGCGGGGGACGGCGACGGCGTTGACACGAGATTCCTCACGCCCTTCCCGTCCATGCCAGAGCACGATTTGCAGACCGACTTGGGACGATGCCGGGTGGATTTCGTCCTGGCGGAGTTTCATGAGGGGCATGAGCCGGAGGAGAATATCGAGGCGACCCAGGAGCTGGGTTTTCGGAAGCTCGTTCCGTCATGCTGGCGCTGGCCTGGGGCGAGACTCGGGATCTGGACGAGCCGTGAATCATCCACTTTCGTCCTGGCGATGTAACTCCGGCCTTTCGAACCGGTCTTTTGAGCAAAAGCTCACCTTGTCCTCTACCGCTATGAACTATACACGTCGTGAAGCCATCCGAATGGCGGTAGCCGCCTTGCCAGCCGCCGGTCTCTTGGCGCCCGGATTGACGGGTCAAGCCGCAAGGGCAACGGCGAAACCCAACTCCAACTTCGGCGGGGTCGCCGTTGGCGTCATCGCGCCCTACAGTTTTCGCGGCCAGGGAAACAATCCCGAGGACCTGCTCAAGTCCATCGTCGCCCTCGGGTTGAGCAGCGTGGAACTTCAATCCGACGCGATCGAGCCCTGGGCGGGCGCGCCGGCTGGAGGTTTTGGCCGTCCACCCGGGGGCGGAGGGCGCGGGGGTGGTCGCGGAGGCGGAGGCGGTTTGGGGGTGAATTTGCCAGGACTCAATGAAACTCAACAAGCCGCAGTGCGGGAGTACGGCGCGGTTCTGGCCGAACCCCAGCGCGACGTCAACGCGGCTCGCACCGCTTTGCACGAAACCAGTTTCTCGGCGTCCGCCACTTCCGAGGATATTCTCGGCAAGTCGGAAATCCTGTCCGCCGCCGAGCGTCGTTTAGCCCAGACGCGCTTCGATGCCTTCCGCAAATTGCAATCCTCACCCGGGAAATTGAACGAACAACAAGCCGCGCTCCTGATGCAGCAGGGATTGCCGGGCCGCGGCAACCAGGGCGGTGGCGGCGGCGGCGGTGGTGGGCGGGCGGGTGGTGGACCCGGTGGCAATCAACCGTTCGATGCCGCGTTGAGAGGGCGCTCGGAAGAAATGCGGAAATGGCGTCTGTCCCAGCCGATGGACAAATTCAAGCAGCTTCGAAAGATGTATGAAGACGCCGGGGTGGACATCCGGCTGGTCAAGTTCGGCCTTGGGCCCGCGATGAGCGATGACGAGGTCGACTACTGCTTTCAAGTGGCCAAGGCCATGGGAGCGCGCGGGATTACCTGCGAACCCCCGGTCAGCGAGACGCGGCGGTTGGGGGAGTTTGCCACCAAGCATCAACTCATGATCGGCTATCACGGGCATTCGAACGTCACGAGTCCGGAATCTTTCGGCCGTCCAGGCTCTTGGGAACAGGCGTTCTACTACTCGAAGTACAATGGCGCCAATATCGACATCGGACACTTTGCGGCGGGGAACAGCGTCCCGGCGACGGAGTTCATCAAGCGCCACGCGGACCGCATCACCAACCTCCATCTCAAGGATCGCAAATTCAACGAAGGCGAGAACATGCCTTGGGGCCAGGGGGACTCTCAGGTTCGTGAAATCCTTCAGCTCATGAAGCGGGAAAAGTATCCTTTCATGGCCACGATTGAACTCGAGTATCGAGTCCCGGAGGGGTCGAACGTGATGACGAAACTCGCCAAGTGCGTCACGTTTTGCCGGGAAGCCCTCGCCTGAACTCGCTCTCAACCAAAACCCTCCCAAGAAGGGGTTGTCAAGGGCTCCCGCAATTTGGTCTATTCGATGGACCTCATGAGTCGCACTTTCGCTTATCTCCAATCGCTCGAGAATCCTCAAAACGCGGAAATCGCTGTTCTGGTCAACCACATCGTTCTGGATGCCATCGACGCCAAGGCCAGTGATATCCACATTGAGCCGTGGGAAGGCAAGCTGGTGGTTCGTCTCCGACTCATGGGGGTGCTGAATGAACTTGTCCATCTTCCGCTCGACCTGACGGATAAAGTGGCGGGCCGGTTGAAAGTCATGGCCAACCTCCAGAGTTATCGGAATGACCTGCCCCAGGAAGGCCACGCACCGGCCAGTCCCGACATGGGCGGAGTGGAGTTGCGCATCTCCGTCTTCCCGACCGTCCGTGGCGAGAAGATTGTGGTCCGGATTTTCGACCCTACAAATCGGACCTTCGACATCGCCCAACTCGGGCTGGACGCGCAATGCCTTTCCCGTCTGGTCAAGCTACTCAACAAGCCCTCCGGCTTGATTTTGCTCACCGGCCCGACCGGCTCAGGAAAGACGACGGCCATTTACGCGTCCCTTTATTACCTGGTGCAGCGTTCGGGTCCCAGCATCAGCATCAGCACGGTGGAGGATCCGGTGGAGTTTCATCTGCCGATGATCAGCCAGGCGCAGATCAACGTCCTCAAGGAATTCACATATCCGATTGCCCTTCGTTCCCTGATGCGCCAGGACCCGCAGGTGATCATGATTGGCGAAATCCGCGATCCCGAGACCGCCGCCATCGCGGTGCAGGCGGGATTGACGGGGCACCTCGTTATCAGCACCATCCACAGCGGCACCACAGCCGGTGTGTTCGCCCGCATGATTAACATGGAAATCGAGCCGTTTCTCCTGGCTTCGAGCATCTCCGGAGTTCTAGGCCTGCGCTTGATTCGCAAGAATTGCCCCTACTGCACCGAGCCTTACAGCCCGGAACCCGCCTTCCTCAGCCAACTCCCGGCCGAACTCATCGAGAACGCGTACTGGCGCAAAGGCGCGGGTTGCGGACATTGTCACCACACAGGATTCTCCGGGCGATCGGCTCTCACCGAAATGATGGTGGTGGATGAGGTGATCCGCGAAGCAGTTCTGCAAAAAACCCCAACCCGCGTGCTGCAAAAAGTCGCGATCGATCAAGGCATGCAGTCTCTCTGGGACAATGGCATCCGCATCGCCGCGGCGGGCGATTCCACCCTCGAGGAAATCATGCGAGTCGTCGCTGCGGACCAATTTTAGCAGACCATGAACGCCCGGTTTCATTTCAAGAATGGCCCTTTCGCCCATCAAGAAATCGAGCTTCGCCCGGGCACCTATCGAGTGGGCCGCCGCGCCGATAACGACCTGGCAATCGAGGATCCCACGCTTTCCGGACTGCATTGCCGCATTGAAGTGTCCGGCATGGGAGTGGTGGTGGAAGACCTCAATTCCACCAACGGCTGCTTCCTCAACCGGGAACGGTTCCAGAAAGAATCGCTTCCGAATGGCTGCATCCTTAAACTCGGCGATGTGGAGATTTCGGTCAGCATTCCCGAGGTGGTGATCGCGGTGCCCGACATGACCCCCGCCGTGCCACCTCCGCCGAATCTGCTCGAGGATGGCTCTCCGGCGTGCCGCCATCATCCGGGTGTTCCCGCCACGAATGCGTGCAACAAATGCGGCAAAACTTGGTGCCCGGATTGCGTCCGACAAGTCGGATTAGCCGGAGGCAAGAACCTGCTGCGCTTCTGCGCTTCTTGCGACGGTAAATGCGATCCCATCAAAAGCGAGGACTTAAAAGGGACTTCCTGGAGATTGCTTGGCCAGCTGGCCGACACCATTCTCATGCGCCGCAAGTGAGGCCGCGAGCACCTTTCTACTCCCATTCAATCTCCCCAGCGTTGTCCGGGCTCAACGTGGTGGCCGGCGAGAAACTGCCGGGCGGTCATTCGCCGTCCCCCTTCCTTTTGCAGCTCCAGAATCTCCAAACTCCCCTGTCCGCAGGCGACGGTAATCGCTTCCTCCGAAACTCCCGCGACTTTCCCGGGCTCAATTGGGCTTGGGCGGGGCTTTGCCTGGGCCTTCCAAATCTTGACCAGCGAACTCCCGGAAGGCCATCGCGGTGAGGTGTAGGCTCCCGGCCACGGCGAGAAAGCGCGTATCCGGTTTCGAATCGCCTCCGCCTCTTGCTGCCAGTTGATCTTCCCGTCTTCCTTGCGGAGTTTGCGGGCGTAAGTCGCACGGGCATGGTCTTGCGGTGAGGCCTGAGTTGTCCCGGCCACATAGCCCGGCAATTGCCTTGCCAACAATTCGGCCGCCAGCAGGCCTAGCCGTTCATGCAAGGCCGAGGCATCCTCGTCTTGTCCGATGACCGTCTCCACGGTCGCCACCACGGGTCCGGTGTCTAATCCCTCGTCCATCCGCATCAAACTGACTCCAGTCACTGCGTCACCCTCCAACAAGGCCCATTGAATCGGGGCCGCGCCGCGATGACGCGGCAGCAACGAAGTGTGTAGATTCAGGCAGCCCAACCGCGGAATCGCCAGCAAACTCGGAGGCAATATCTGCCCGTAAGCCATCACCACGATTAAGTCGGGGCGCAAACGCTCCAACTGGAGAATAAACTCCGAATCCCGTGCCTTGTCTGGCTGCCAGACCGGAAGCCCCAAGGAGATCGCGCACGCTTTTACGGCACTCGGGGTGGACTTCAACTCGCGTCCTTTGGGCCGATCCGGCTGGGTGACAACACCCGCGATCTCGCAATTCTCCAACTCGGTCAGCGTTCGCAAAGTCGGACAGGCGATGGATGCCGTCCCCATGAAGATGGTGCGCACCATGTGTATCCCTCTGGGTCCGGACATCTCGTTCTGGTTCCGCGACGGGGAAGAGCCGGGCTCGCCTGTCTGGCGCTTCGTGCCCCCAGTCCGTCTTAAAGCTTCGCCACGATGTCCAGAATGTCCCGCAGCACAAAGACTGGAGCCTGGTTGGAATCGATGCTGTGAACGAGTGATTCGTGATAACAATCCAAGACCTTTTTGGTCTCCTTTTCGTAGGTGGCCAGCCGGTTTCGAATCGTCTCCAAATTGGCGTCATCCAGCCGGTTTTCCCTCAAAGCCCGGCGCTGCAAACGCTCGATCATTTTGCCCATGTCCGCGCAGGTCAGATACAGCAAGGCGCGAACATCGAGGGTTTCCCGGAGCATCTCCACCTGCCCCGGATTGCGAGGAATTCCATCCAACACCAAGGTGTCCCGGTCGGGCAAAAAACTGCCGTGGAGTTCCGCGGCGCCAATGTTCTTGCGCCAAAGATTGATGGTAGGTTCGTCCGGCACCAACATCCCTTTGCTCGAGAAGTCCACAAAAGCCCGCCCGATCGGATCGTCGATGCGCAAGTTGCGGAAGACGTCTCCGCACGCACAATGATAAAAGCCGGGAATGGAACCGAGGATTCGACCCTGAGTCCCTTTGCCCGCCCCCGGGGCGCCAAACAGCAGGATCGTGCGATATTTTTTAGTCATGAGACTCTTAAAACTCCTCTCGTTCCAACAACACTCCGGGATCCCTCGGGGCCATGAACATGCCCGCTTAACCGCGCTGGTCCTTGTGACGGACTCGCACCTCGGAAATTTCACCAAACGCCACGGGAACCTCGCCTCCCAATTGCAGCATCACATGCATTTCGTTCCCGGTGATGCGGGTCACGCGCTTGCCGACAACTTCATTCTTGGCGGTCTTGAACACCATGACCAAATCCTTCACGTCCTCGCCGGGAACCACTCTGAAAAAGCCGCCGAAAGTGGTTTCAAAAAACCGGCGGTTGAAGGTCGTGTCCGAACGTTTGAAGATCTGACCCGCCAGGGACGCGGTCGCCGCACCTCCGCCCTGAGAAGAGACGGACAGACTGGATCCTTTGCCTTTGACTTCGCCGGCCATGGGATTCACGGCCTCGGGAGCCACGGGCTCGAAGGACTCGCTGGCGGCAGGCTGATCGCCGCTCGGGAGCACGAGGAAAAAGATCGGACCCAGCACCGGCAACACGGCGGAGAGACCGCAGACCACCGCGGCTGGACGATTCTTGAACGCTGCAATCTCGAAGGCCGCAAACAGATTGGCCACGGCCAAAACACCCAGGATCAGCAAGCCGACCGGCGTCATCAACGCTTCCATCAACCCCGTCTTTCGCGACGGATTTTCGGGGCGCGTCACCGGCTTGATCACGATCTCTTCCTTCTTTTTCGTCGTGTCCGGCGGCAGTTCGATGAACGGTTCGGCGAATTCAGTGGCCTTGGGATCTTGATTCAGCAACTTCAGGGTTTCCTGGGAAAACTTCGCCCACGAAACCCTCTCCGAAAACTGGGTGGTGGTCAGCCGGAAGACCACTCCATCCCCCGTGAATGAAACCGCCTCGCCCCGGATCACCGTTCCATCCTCCAACTGATATTCCGCCGCTTGGACGGAGAGCCACACCCAGCATAGAGATGACACGAAAAGCCGTAAAATCCGCTTCGAAAACATGGTTCGAGCTGGATAACAGACCCGTTCGGTCAAAGGAAGGAAAATCAGGGTCCTCCAGGGCCGGCGGATGTTTTTCTGCAAGGGATCGCAAGACCGGCACCATTTGCGGCGTTTCCGCGCGGGTGAACCCGCCCGCAGCGATCCCCTCCCCTTGCATAGCCCTCCAAGGGTATATGCTTTGGCTTTGAAAACACATGCCCCTTGAACCTGCCAAGCGCGTCCACAGACACACCCTGATGCCGCGTCAACGCCGCGCTCCGCGAAACAAATTATCCATGAACCGGGAGGTCATGCTCCAAATCGTGGCCTTCGTCCCTCTCACAATCGGGACGCGTCGCGTTCGGAGCGCGGCTGTGCTGAAAGCCAGCCGCAGCGGGTCGCGGTTGCGATGCGTGAAGAACAATCGACGAGCTTATGCCAGCCAAAGTTGCTGCGGCTGATCCTTCGGACACAGCCGCGCTCCGACGCCGGACCGCGCCGTTCACGGCGCTTCCGCGTCGCCCATTCCCGCCCGCTCCGAACTCCTCCCATCGCGCGACATGCCTGCGGTGAAATGCTTTGCCCCTGGCATCGATCCTCCCACCTCGGACATGCCACCCGCGCTTGCAAACACGCCCAAGAACTGACAAGTCATTTCATTAGGGTCGCACCGCCGTGCCGTCGCGCCGCCTCACTGGCAGCCAGTACCCGGGATGCTCCGGAAGCGGGAACTTCTTGGCGAGCTCCTCGTTCACGTCCACCCCCCAGCCCGGCTTGCCCGAGACCAGCATGTAACCCTTCTCCATGCGCGGCGACCCTGGGAACACATCCTGCATCGCCTGATTGAACACCACGCCCTCTTGAATGCCAAAATTGTGAATGGCCAAGTCCAGATGAGCGTTAGCCGCGTGCCCCACAGGAGAGACATCCAAGGGACCATGCCACGCGGTGCGAACCTGAAACCATTCCGACAGGGCCGCGATTTTCCTCGCCACGCTGATCCCGCCAACTTGTGAAATATGAACCCGAATAAAATCGATCAATCGCTCGGCAATCAACCCCACCCACTCGTGCGGATTATTGAACAATTCCCCCATGGCGATGGGCGTGCTCGTCTGCTGCCGCAACTGACGAAAATATCCGTTGGCCTCGGGCGCAAAAGGATCCTCGATAAAAAACGGATGATACTGCTCCAGTTCCTTGACCAGCTTGATCGCTTGAATCGGTTCGACACGCTCATGGATGTCGTGCAGAAGCTCAATCTCCTCGCCAAGCTTCGAACGGATGTGTTCGAACATCTTCGGCGTCGCCCGCAAATAGGGTCCGGGGTCCATCTGGGTGTCATTGGGAAGTCCGAATCCCGCTTCCTTGAAATGCGGCTGGCTCGAAAGATGTGGCGATCCGTAGCCGCCCAACTGAAGGCGCACATGGCGGTAGCCTTTCTCCATCAGGGCACGAGCGCTATCTTCCAACTCCTTGAAGTCACGGCCCGAAGCGTGGCCGTAACAATCCACCGCGAACCGGCATTTTCCCCCGAACAATTGAAACACGGGCATGCCCGCGCGCTTGCCCTTGATGTCCCAGAGGGCCTGGTCGACTCCACTCAGGGCGTTGTTGAGGACGGGGCCGTTTCGCCAATAAGAACTCGTGTAGGCGTTTTGCCAAAGATCCTCGATGTTGTCCGCGTCGCGTCCACGGCAAAACGGATCCAGGTATTCCTCGACGGCGGTTTTGACAGCCAGCGGGCGCTGATTGTAGGTGGCACAGCCAAGGCCATAAAGGCCGGGTTCGCTCGTCTCCACTTTCACCACGACCTGCCGGATATTGCTTTGCGGGGCGGTGAGGATGGGCTTGACCCGGGTGATTTTGAGGGGCGCCCCCTGCGTGGGGATGGTGGGGACAGCCGACAAGGACGCGGGGATCAACCCGGGAGCGGCCATGAATCCAGCCAGCGCACCCAAGGTGGTTTGTTGGAACAGGGAACGGCGGGAGATGGGGGGCATGGGAGAGATTGCGGTTGTCAAGAGGCTAAGTTCAACTTGAAAGATCTGGCGGCGGTTCCGCAACGGGTCGCGGTTGCGGCGCGGGAGGAACAATCGACGGGCTTATGCCAGCCCACGTTGCTGCGGCTGATCCTTCGGACACAGCCGCGCTCCG
>VHDF01000074.1 GCA_016871495.1 Verrucomicrobiota bacterium
AAATCAACCTTGAACGGAATCCAAAGCCAGCTTCATCCCGCAGTCAAGCGCGCGAAGATGAAAACTATTCCCAAACTCGGCCGCCCCACCCCTGTTCAGCACAACCTCCACCCTGCTTGACGCTTACTTTTCAATGAAGCGACTTGCCAACCGCTGAAACGTGAATAGCACGTCATGTGCCAAAACTCAGTTGAGATTGAGTTTTGCCCGGTGTTTTCTATGCGTTCTTCTACTCCTCGGCGATTGAATTCCCAGAGATTCGGTGTTCAACCCGGATGAAAGAAAAAGCCCGGGCCATTTCGCCCGGGCTTTGTGTGATTAGAAGTGATTTATGAAGAGGAACTTATGGAGCGGTGATTGCCGTTCCGGCTTGGTAGGTGCCCAGAGCAACGCCGGCCTTGGCGGAAGCAGCTGTGCCGATCTTGTCTGTGGTATAGGTTTCATTGACCACAGGGTTGACGGTGCCGCCCTTCAGATAAGCGCTGATGGCGGAGAGGTCGGTGGTGTCGCCGGTGCCTTTTTTGTTCTCAAGCGCGTATTGGTCCTTCGCACCTTCGATAATGCGAAGGTTGTTGATGATCGAGTTCAGTTGGGCCGTTTCGCGAGCTTTTACGAAGTTCGGAATGGCGATGGCTGCCAGGAGGCCGATGATGGCCACCACGATCATGATTTCAACCAGGGTAAAACCTGATTTTGAGGAGGTCTTCAATTGCATAGTTTTGCCGTTTTTATTGTTTTCTACTTTTTGGTTCGGCGGCGTGAACTGGGCAAGGCAACCGGATTATAATGAGGACACTTGAGTTCACTGACTTGGCTGCCTCCCAACCGCAAAAGCGCTATAGCACCTTTTTCTCCCAAAGGTCAAGCCGCCTCTCATGCCCTCAGTCGTTTCCGGTGCATCCCGATGTTGCCGGAGATGCAGGTAGGGCGCGTCCGTCCCGGCGCGCCGCCGGAGCATGATGTTTTGCATCCAGTGAGCGGCGGGCTGGGACAGGCCCGCCCTACCAACAACATCGGGATACACGGAGTCGTTTCCGAATCATGACCGAGCCTTCATCGGCTCGGTCATGATTCGTGATGGGGGGAGACTGCCTCGCTGTCCTGGAGTTCCATCCTGACTGTCGATAACCCTGATTCTCATCGAACCGACCGAAAGCCTGTTTTTATCCGGGTGATTCGTGTGATTGGTGGGCAAACGACTCCCTGATCCGTGGATTTGGGCCATGGTTTTCCCAAGAATGCGATTGCAGCTTAAGCCAAGTTTCTATATTGGAATGTCACGGATGGAAGGGTGGCTGAGTGGTTGAAGGCACCTGACTCGAAATCAGGCGTGCGGGAAACCGTACCGGGGGTTCAAATCCCTCCCCTTCCGCCAGTCTTACCCGCCTCGAGGTTCACGAGCGCCAAGGATCGACCGAGTCTTCAACATAAATGGTTGATTGAGATGGCTTTGGTTTGTCGTGAGGAGGGGCGTCCACCCCTCTCATTCGATCACCCGAAAGAAGGCCAAAAGGGAGTAAATAATCGCGTACTCGATGACGATAAAAGCCACAAAACTGAGGGTCACCACCCACCAATCAAAGAATTTCGCATACGACTTCATGATTTGACTGAAGCATGTGTGATGCCAGGAGTATCCGTCATCTCCTAAATAGCCGCTGCATCCGCAAGTTGTCGGGGTGCGCCGTTCACGGCGCTGCCGCGCGCTTGACCGACAACCTGTGGCAGCACTGTAAATCCCGAATTTGATTGGCAGTATCGAAGGGTCCTCCGCATCCTAGGCAGACATGGACGAGCCTCACATTGAAAAAGCCAAACCGGTCACCATGAAACAAGCCCTCGGGATTCTGGCTGTCGTCCTTGGTGGAGTCATGATCGGATCTGTGGTTGTGCTTAAGAATTGGCGTACTGTCCCGGGGCGCAGTACCGCTTTGGGACACGAGGTTCCTGTCCCTCCGCGAGGACAACCGACTAACTCCGATGCGCGTCCATGAGTCGGTGAGCCGCCTGGGCGACCGATGCTCTCAGGGCGGTCGGTGACAAGACCTCGACGCGCCCTCCCCAGCCCAGGATCCAGCGTTCGATTTCCGCCAGGCTGGAAAGCCGCATGCGCACCTCGAGAGTTTCCCCTGAACGCTCCACCAGTTCCTGGGAAGGATGCCACCGTTTTTCCCGGATGTAATCCGCAACCACCGCATCCGCGCGCAGGACCACCTCGAAGTTGCCCTCGGGTGAATGCACCCCAAAACTTCCACTCAATCTCTTTTCCAGGGAGAAGGCGGCGGGCGGTTTGAAGGATTCTCCGGTCTCTTCCAACGATTCAATGCGGGCTGGGGAAAAGGTCCGGAGCGCCTGCCGCCAGTGGTCGAAGGCGAAGAGGTACCACTCTCCATTGATGTTGGCGACGTGGATGGGATCGATGACGCGCGACTCGGGGGTCTTCGCGCCAGGCTTCCGGTAGCGCATCGAGAGGCGACGGCGCCGCGTGACGGCCCGCGCCAGCGTGGCGAAGATATTCGCGTGGACGATCGGTTCCGCCGTGGTTCGAAAGGAGATGGACTTGCACCAGTCTCCGAGGTTGACGGAGACGGTCTCGGGGAGGGATTGCGCCATTTTGCTGAAGGCGCTGAGCAGGGGGCGTTCGAAGGGGGTGCCGCGGTATTGTTGCAAGGCTTTCTCCGCCACCATGAGGGCGAACAATTCACCTTCGCTCATTTGCAGCGTCGGGAAGGATTGCACTTCCTCCGTGTAGCGGTAGCCAAACCGCGCGGGCACATACTCAATCGGAAGTCCGAGGCGGTCCATCATGAACTCAAGATCGCGATGGACCGACTTGGCGCTCACCTCGAGGATCCGGGCGAGCGTGGAGGCGTTGGGATACTCGCCGGCGGTGAGCGCTTGGTGAATGCGGAGCATCCGCTCAAGCGGTGGACGAGCGTGGCCCGCGGACGGCCGGGGGCGATGGATCTTCTTGGACGGGGCGGGTCGGGAGCGCGGCATCGTGGATTCCGCGAGGGGATGGCGGCCATTTCACGATCCCGCGGTGCTTCAGCGCCGCAGGATCAGACGATTTTGGCCAGGAGTTCGTCGTTGGTCTTGTGCTTCTTCAAGGCCGCGATCAGCGTCTCCATGGCTTCCACCGGATTCAGATCCACCATCATGCGGCGGAGCTTGCGAATGGCTTCGATGTTTTTTCCGGCGAAGAGTTTCTCCTCCTTGCGGGTGCCGCTCTTGGGGATGTCGATGGCGGGAAAGAGGCGGCGGTCGGAGAGTTTGCGATCCAGGATGAGCTCCATGTTGCCGGTGCCTTTGAATTCCTGGAAAATGAGCTCGTCCATGCGGGATCCGGTGTCCACCAGGGCTGTCGCCAGGATGGTGAGGGATCCGCCTTCTTCGATCTTGCGCGCGGCGGCGAACATTTTGCGCGGGATTTCCAAAGCCCGGGCGTCCACGCCGCCCGTCATGGTGCGTCCGCTGCCTCCGTGCACGCTGTTGTAGGCGCGGGCCACGCGGGTGATGGAGTCGAGGAGCACGAAGACATCTTTGCCGGTTTCAACCATGCGGCGGCAGCGTTCGATCATGAAACGGGAAAGGCGCACATGGGTCTCCAGATCCTGGTCGTTGGAGGACGCGACGACTTCGGCTTTCACGGAGCGTTGAAAGTCGGTGACTTCCTCCGGGCGTTCGTCGATCAACAGCACCATCACGTGCACTTCAGGGTGGTTGGTGGTGACGGAGTTGGCGATTTGCTTGAGGATGGTGGTCTTGCCGGTCCTCGGGGGGGCAACGATGAGGCCGCGTGTGCCTTTCCCGATGGGGGTGACCAGGTCGATAATCCGTGTTTCCAGAATATCCGGACTGGTTTCCAGGTTGAATTTCTCGACGGGATCGATCGTGGTGAGGTTTTCGAAACGTGTCGTGCTGGTATAGGCGGCGAAAGGCATGCCGTTGACCTTGTCAATTTCGCGGAGTTGAGGATTGTTTCCGCGATGAGGAGGCTGCAATGCGCCCTCCACCAGGCATCCCTCGCGCAAAAAATGCCGCTTGATGGTATCCGGTGTGACGAAAATGTCGGTGGGTTTCGGATGATAATGATTGAGCGGGGACCGGAGAAAACCGAAGCCCTTTTCCGATGTTTCGAGATATCCCCCGCCGCGTTCCGGCGTTTGGGAATTTGGATGACCCATACTTGATTGACCTTGCTGCTATGTGTGTTGCTGTCAGACAGGAACCCTTGGTCCCAAACCACCATTTCGGTGCGGAGTCCGGTTTCCCTCTTCCCTGCAGGGAAAGGGCGGCTCGAAGCGCTCGAATTGATTCTATGACCCGAAGATTGGGAACTCGCCGCTCCCGCAGCGGTTTCGAAAGCCAACTTCTAGAGAGAACCGCCGCGCCCGATGAACGGAAGAACCAGACTAATGGCGCACGCGGCTTGAACCTGTGACAGCCTCTTTTTACGCCTAAATCATGGAAGGTGCAACTGGAAATTGCGCCATCAATTCAAGCTGTCGTCCTCGGGAGCCTGCGCCAGCAGCTCAAAACGCCATCCTTTCAGCTTCAAGACCCGCTTCCAAAGTTCATCGGGTGGAGTCTCGAACATCAGCTCCACGTTGGCCGGATACGTGAGCCACGAGCCCCGCTTCATTTCGTTGTCGAGTTGCATGGGACTCCACCCCGCGTACCCCGCAAACAGGCGCAACCGGGCACTGGTGCCCTTTCGCTCGCCGATCTCGACGAGCTCTTCCAGAGAATGCCCCAGCCTGAGATGATCGAACACGGGCGGAGCCGCTGCGGATTTCCCACCGTAAGTATGCAGGAATGTCAGAGCCGACGGTTGAACAGGCCCCCCCAGGAAAATCTCCTCTGACTTGATGCTCGCCGGAAGGTCTTCGGGTATCAGCTCTTCCGCGGGTTTCCCCAAGGGCTTGTTCAGGACCAATCCAAACGCGCCTTCCGGATCGTGCTGGCAAACCAGGACCACTGTTCTGTGAAAGAAGGAACCCTTGAGTTTGCCTCCATCAAGGAGGAATTGTCCTTTGAGCGATTGATGCGACCCCGCCATGCGATCTCCCCGAAAATGCCTCGTCCGCAAGGCGGTGTCCACGCTCAAGCGTTCTCTCTTCCCGGAGTTACGACCGCGGAGTTTCCCGCCCGTTCCCTTCCGAATAGTCCTCGCCCGGGGTGGCTGGGGCCGGATAGCCTGAACGCCGCCCTGCCATGATTGAAGTCCATCCCTTGCTTGAGAGGCCGCCAACCGGAGCACGGTTTGAGTTTCCGTGGACCTTTCGGCGCGGGGCTAGTTTTCGAAGTTGGGTTTTGCCCAAGGGCCTGGGAGTCACGGGGAGGGTCCGGCGGGGGATTTTGCTCGTTTGGTTTCCGCTGTTTTTTTTGGCGGGGATGCAAGCGGCGCCCCGGCCGAACATTTTGTTTCTTTTCTCCGACGATCATCGTGCGGACGCGCTTGGATGGGCCGGCAATCGTCGGATCCATACTCCCCATCTCGATCAATTGGCACGCCAGGGCGTGGTTTTTCGCCGGAACTACATCATGGGTTCCGACAATGGTGCGGTGTGCGTGCCCAGCCGGGCGATGATGTTGAGCGGAAAAAGTTGGTTTCGGGTTCACTCGCCTACGCTGCGCGACGCCCGGCTCTGGCCTGAGATGCTGCGCGAACTGGGTTACGAGACGTTTGGAACGGGGAAATGGCACAACGGGGAGGAATCGTGGCTGCGATCGTTTTCCCGGGGCAAGAGCGTGATGATCGGAGGCATGGCCGATCACACCAAGACGCCCCTCCGGGATCTGGAATCGAACGGGAAGTTCAGCGCCGTTCGCGTGGGGCAGGGGTATTCGAGCGAGCTTTTTGCCGAGGCTGCAGTGGAGTTTCTGCGGGGGCGGGACGAGAGAAAACCCTTTCTTTGTTATGTCGCGTTCACCGCTCCCCACGACCCGCGGCAGGCGCCAGACGAATACATGCGGAGATATGCCGCGAAACGCCCGCCCGTGCCGCCCAATTTTCTTCCGCAGCTTCCGTTTGACAACGGGATGATGCGGAATTTGCGGGATGAAAACCTGGCGGCCTGGCCTCGTCGCGAATCCGTGATTCGCGACCAACTCGCCGAGTACTACGCCATGATCACGCACCTCGACGCGCAAATCGGGCGCGTCCTTGGCACCTTGCGGGCACTCAAGCTCGAGGATTCAACGCTGGTTGTTTTCGCCGGTGACAACGGCTTGGCGCTGGGAAGTCATGGACTCTTGGGAAAACAGAGCGTGTACGAGCACAGCATGCGGGTGCCCCTGGTTATTTCCGGTCCGGGATTGCCGCGGGGCCGGACCTGCGATGCTTTCACCTACCTGTTGGATTGGTTTCCCACCCTTTGTGAATTGCTCGATGAGAGGCCTCCGCCGGGATTGGAGGGTTTCAGTTTGCGACCTCTCTGGGAACGACGGGCAACCTCGATTCGAGACTCTGTGTTCCTTCCCTTTCAAAAAATTCAACGCGCCGTGCGCGATGATCGATGGAAATTGATCGCCTATCCTCAAATTGGACACTTGGAGTTGTTCGATCTCCGGAAGGACCCTTGGGAAAAGCGAAATCTGGCGCGTGATCCGCGTCATCGCCAGCAGGTGGACCGCCTGTTTGACCGGATGGAGCGATGGCAGCGAGTGGTCGGGGACACCGTCACTCTGTCTCGCGAGCCACGCGATCCTGCTCCAGTCGATTTGACCGGCCAGCCTCGCCAGCCCGATCCATGGCAGCCGAAGTGGATTGTCGAAAAATACTTTTGAGCGCCGGGCTCAGGGCTTGATCAGCCTGAAGTAGCGCGACGCGCCGGAGGCGGCCACGCTGGCGCGATTGTTCGAAGCAGGCACATCGGTCCAGGTGGCGGGATCCAGCGTGGGGGATCCTTGCAGGCGGAAACCGGATTGGCCGGATGGCCAGCTAATCGCAAGGTTGTTGTCGGCTTGAGCCGTGATGAGGAGAGCGGGACCCGTTCCGCCCGGAGTGTCGCCAGGGGTGACGGTAATTTCCACGGCGGGGGAGGTGGTGCGTATGCCTTGATGATCGATCGCGACGACGTCCAGGGTGTATTGGCCGGCGGGAACATTATTCCAATCGAAAGAAACGACGGGCGGCAGTCCGCCGCCAATCGGGGCGGTCACCACGCCGATCTGTTCGTGAATATTGAAGAACGCAATGGCCTGCATGACTTGCCCGTCGGAATCGCTGACGTTGGCGACAATCTTGATGTTGGCCGGAGCTTTGAAGGTCGCGCCGGTGGCCGGGCTGGTCACCAGGGATTTGGGCGGCAGGTTGTCCACGGCGGTCAAGGTGAGGACCGGGGTTTCGTTGGATGCTCCGCGATCGTCGATGGCACGGACGAAAAGCTTGTTGGTTCCCGGCGTGCGCAGATCCCACGAAGTGACATAGGGCGGGCTGGTCAAGGAAGCCAGCAGGATGCCGTTGCCCAAGAAATCGACGCGGACCACCTTGCCGTCCGCGTCCGTCGCGGTGGCGGCGATTTCGACCAAGGCCGGCGCCTTGAACGAGGCATCGACGGCGGGTTTGACCAAGTTCACGCTCGGAGGGATGTTGGTTTCGACCAACACGAGGGTGGAGAGGGTGGAAAGCGCAAGGGCCCCGAGATCGTCCACCGCCCTGGCTCGGACTTCGTAAGCGCCCGCCTGAATATTCGTCCAAATCGCAGTATAAACGAAGGAGTGTTTCTCGCCGACGAGGTTCGTGGCGCTCGGTGTTAAGACGGTGGCGATCACCTGCGCGCCGTCCAGGAACTCGACGCGCGCGATCTGGCCGTCGGGGTCGCTCGCTTCCGCCGAGAGGGTCAGGGTGGCGGGAGCGATGGCATCGACGGTGTCCGCTGGTTGGGTCAGTTTGATGGTGGGCGGCAGATTGGCGGAAGGGGAGATGGAGCCTTCCGCGCGAAGGTCATCGAAGAGGCCGATGGGCCCGGCGCCTGCCAGCAAACCCCAGTAGCCGAAGTAACCGAATCGGTGATTGAGCGGGGAGGGGATTTCCAGATTCGTGAGCAATTCGATGACGCGGCCCGCCACCGTGACTTTTCCGCTGGCATCGAGTTGTTCCACGGTGGCTTTGATGCGAGCGGTGGCATCCGCGAGCGCCGCCTTGTCGGCGTCTCCGGGCGGCTGGAATTGGAGGATGAAACGGGCGGGCAACGAAGGATCATAGGTTCCGAGCGCGGCTCCGGCGGAATCGAAGGCGAACGAGGCGGGAGAGCCGTCCAGATTGAACAGACGCTGAGCGCTTTCATTTTCATTGGCGACATCGGCTGTGAATTGGACATGAGCGACCCGGAAGGAGGCGGTATTGCCGGCGGGGCGCGTGTAAAAGGCGATGCCCGATAGGGTCGCGGTGTTGATCCATCCCATCACGCCGCCCCTTCGCTCGGTTTCGACCGCTGCCGGCTTGAATTCCGCTGAAACCGAATAGGAACTTTGGGTGGCATGGAACTGCCGGGAATACCAGGCTTGCCGCAGGGCGAAGGAGGGCGCCCCCTCCACCACGAGTGCGGCTTGGAGTTTGCCGCCTTCGGCCCTGGCTATTTCCGCCACGGCGTCGCCGGTGCCATTTTGATTCGCCAGTTTGGCCAGTCCGTCCGTGGTGGTTCCGTCGTTCACGACTTGAGCGGACACCGAGATGGCCATTGCACCGAGAGTGGCGGCGAGATGGCGCTGAAGCGGGGATTTCATGAAATGGTATGGAGGCTTGGGACGATTGAAATCGGACGGGCCCGACGAGCTGAAAGGCTAGGTAAGCCAAGCGCGGAGCGTCAAGCCCAGCGTGGGATCCAACAGTCGTTCTCATTTTGCCCCGGAGCGGGGCTGTATCGTCCTTTGACCCGCCGCAGCACGTTGAAAAATCTGGAGTCTTCCGACCTGTCTGCGCGCGGCGGCGGGTCTCCGACCCAGCCGCGCTCCCCCCATGAGAATGGCTGGGGATTCAAGGCGGAGAAGGTACCAGAATAGAGTGCAAAAGGCCGGGTTTCGGAGGAAACCCGGCCGTGAGACAAGTGAAGATTGGATTGGCTTCCTTCGCTTATTCGTAGCTGATCGAAAGATTGCCTTGAGCCACGGAGGCACTCCTGATGCGGGCGCTTCCGGCGACACGGAAGAACCTTGCTGATCCGGCGGCAGGCACTTTGATGCTCTTGGCGACGGTATCGATCTGAGCCTCACTCACAGCCGTGAACGATCCATCCACCGTGGCTGAGGCCAGCAATTGGACGGAAGGAGCCGCCGTGGGCAGGCCCCGAATGATCATACCGCTGATGCCGCCGGAGTTGTCTTCCATTTCCGCGAACCAAAGGAACTCGCCTGCCTTGAGGTCGACCGTCACCGTGCGCGGGTTGCCTGTGGGGGTGGCTACGCCGCCGATGTCCAGGTTCACTCCCGCGTAGTTGCCCGTGTTCTGCGTGGCGGGCTCCTTCTTCCCGGTTTTATCATCGACCCACACCTTGCCGAATCGGCCGTTGCCATCGGTTGTGCGGCCTTCGAAAACGGTGACGTTGTAACGGCCCGGGTTCAGACCCGCGAAGCGCATCAGGATTTCCGTGTTGGGGGTATCAGGGTTGCGATAGAGGTAATCGTCTTTCACAATGGCCGGCACGACCACGCCGTCATACACCGATTCGATTCTGTCTTTGGTAGGGTTGTTGGCGGTCTGACCCGCAGCGTAGGAAGGGGAATCCGGGTTGGCTTTTTCGGCCAATTCCTTGTTGTCCATCATGGTGACGGTGACGTTTTTGTTCCCCGTCTTCGAGAAATCAGTCAGTTTCCAGGTCATTTCCGTGCCATCGGCGTTGACCTCGCCGCCGTTGCTGGTTGAAGGATCCGCAAAGGTCCATGTGGGGATCACCGTCCAGTCCTTCAGAGGAGCTGGGGCTTCTCCCGAAGGGTTGCCATCCGCGTCGAGGGGTATCCGCTCGTTTTCCAGTTGGCCGAAATCAATTTTGAACAGGGCGGTCGAGGCTGCCAGATCAACGACAGGAGGCGGAGACGAAACGGAACGGACGATCAGGCCGCTAATGCCGCCCGAGTTGTCCTCCATTTCGGCGAACCAAAGGAACTCGCCTGCCTTCAGCGTGACGGTGACGGTGCGAGGTTGGCCGAGAGGAATGGCTCCGCCGGTCGCGCTGGTTCCCGCGTAGTTTCCTGTGTTTTGGGAATCGGGTTCTTTCTTGCCATTGGCGTCGTCCACCCAGACCTTGCCGTAACGGCCATTGCCATCGGTGGTCCGGCCTTCGAACACCGTCACGTTGTAGGTGCCCGGGTTCAAACCGCCGAAGCGCATGAGCATTTCTGTGCCGGGAGTATCTGGATTCCGGTAGAGGTAGTCGTCCTTCACGACGCCGGGCACCAGTACTCCATCATAGGAGGCTTGAAGTCCTTCCTTGGTTGGATTGTTGGCGGTCATGCCCAACGCGTAAGGCGGGGTGTCGGGATTGGCCTTTTCCGCCAGTTCTTTGTTGTCCATGATGGTGAGGGTGACATCGTTGTCCCCGTCACTGGACCAGTCCTTCAGTTTCCATGTGACTTGGGTGCCGTCGGCATTTGCCACGCCTTTGCCTCCGTTGGCAGCCGGATCGGCGAACGTCCAAGTGCCGATGATGTCCCAATCCTTCAGGGGGTCGGGGAAAGTGCCGGTCAGGTTGCCCTCGGCATCAGCGATTTCGCGCTCATTCTCGAGTTGGCCGAAATCAATTTTGAACAGCCCGGCTTGGGTTTGGGTGGGCGTCGCCAAACCGGACGCCGCCATGGCTGCCGCGTACAACATCCATTTCTTGGTGTGCATAAGTTTGAAGGGTAGGTCTAGATCGTCTTAGGAGTTTGAGGGGCAAGTCTGGGTCGCATTGGCGTTCCCGGGCTATTCGATGGGCTGGTTGAGAACCCCATTGCCCAGGAATGGTGAGGCACGATCCCACCGTCTTCGCGGAACGTCGAGCGGTTTATTTTTCAACCCCTCCGCTCCGGTGCATCCCGATGTTGCCGGTGATGCAGGTAGGGCGCGTCCGTCCCGGCGCGCCGCCGGAGCATGATGTTTTGCATCCAGTGGGCGGCGGGCTGGGACAGGCCCGCCCTACCAACAACATCGGGATGCACCGCCTCCGCTCCTTTGGGTTCAGAGTCGATCCACCCCAGGGATCAAAAAATGCGCGTGGATCTTGCACCCGGTGGGAGAGTGGCTAGACTTTTTGCGGATTCATACATGCCGACTTCTTCAAAATTCGACCGGGAGAGCCGGATGCCCTGGACGCTGGGGCCATCCGCCGGGTGGATCGTGCTCGCGTTTTGGGCGGTGATTTTGGTGGTGCTCTTAAGCACGGGATTCTACACCGTTCCGGCGGACTCGGTGGGTGTGGTGCAGCGGTTCGGAAAGTTTTTGCGCATCGACGAGCCAGGATTGCGTTTCAAGGTGCCGTTTGGCGTGGATACGGTCACTAAAGTGGCGGTGCGCCGGCAGATGAAGATGGAGTTCGGCTTCGGTTCTCCTGGCGCCACCAATCCCTATCAGTACAGCGATGATCCTGAAATCGAGAAAGCCATGGTGACCGGTGATTTGAACGAGGCCTTGGTGGAATGGATCGTGCAGTATCGCATTAACGATCCGCGGCAGTATTTGTTTTCGATTCGCGATCCTGACGAGACCTTGCGCGCGATTTCTGAGGCGGTGATGAGGGAAATCGTCGGAGATCGCACCGTGGACGAGGTGATTACGGTGGGACGGCAGGAGATTGAATCGGAGGCCAGGGTCATCCTGCATCGGTTGTCGATTCAGTACCAACTGGGCATGAGCATCGATCTCGTGCAGTTGAAGAATGTCAATCCCCCCCGGCAGGTTCAGGCGTCCTTTGACGAGGTCAATCAAGCTCAGCAAGAGAAGCAGCGCATGATCAACGTCGCGAACGGCGAGTACAACAAGGTGGTGCCCCGAGCCAAGGGCGACGCTGAGCGACTCATTGCCGAGGCCCAGGGGTATGCCCTCAAGCGGGTGAATGAGGCGGAAGGGGATGCATTCCTCTTTTCCGCCGTGTATGAGCAATACCGGAAGGCGCCGGAAGTGACACGCCAGCGGGTGTTTCTCGAGACGGTGAGCGAAATACTGCCACGAATTGGCAGGAAGATCGTGGTCGATGACAAGAGCCAGCAGGTGCTGCCCCTGCTGCAACTTCATACCGACCGTTGAGGCGCCCGCATGAATCCGATCTCCCCCTTTAAATCTCTGGCGGTCGTGGTGTCGGGCTTGGTCGCGGTCGTCCTGGCGAACCTCTGTTTCTATATTGTCGGAGAACAGGAGCAGGTGATCCTCACCCAGTTTGGAAAGACGGTGGGGCAGCCGGTGACCGAAGCGGGCTTCCACGCCAAGCTTCCTCTCATCCAAACGGTGCATCGCATCGACAAACGATTTCTCGAGTGGGACGGCCGCGCGGCGGAGATGCCCACGCGGGACAAGCTTTATGTGGTGGTGGACACCTTTGCGCGCTGGCGGATCACGGACCCGCTGAAGTACTTCACTCGGCTGCGTGATGAGCGAAGTGCACATTCGCGACTGGATGACATTATCGGGAGCGAAGTCCGCAACGCCGTGGCCAAGCATGATCTCATCGAGATCGTTCGTACCACCAAGGGCCGAAAGCCGGCGGTGGAGAGTTCGGGGGATTCGGGCCAGGATGCCGGGGATCGATGGGTGCCGATCCGGCGGGGGCGGACCGAAATCGAGACCGAAGTTGTCAAGGCTTCCGCGCCGAAGCTCCATGATTTTGGAATTGAGTTGGTGGACGTTCGTTTCATGCGCATCAATTACAATGCCAAGGTGAGCGCGAAGATCCATGAACGAATGATCAGCGAACGGCAGCAGATCGCCTCTCGCTTTCGGTCCGAAGGGGAAGGGGAAGCCGCCAAGATCATTGGAACGAAGGAACGCGAGATGCGACGCATCGAGTCCGAATCCTATCGCGAGGTGCAGAAAATCCGGGGCGAAGCCGACGCCAAAGCCACGGAGATCTATGCCAAGGCTTACGGACAAGGTTCGGAATCCGCCGAATTCTACCGGTTTCTTCGCACCATGGACACTTACCGCCGGACCCTCAGCAACGACACCACATTGATTCTCTCCACCGATAGCGATTTATATCGGTATTTGAAGCATTCAACCCCGGACCCGAAGCCGGTTGAATCACCTCGCGCCCAGCCCTGAAGCGCCGGGCTCTCGGTCCTTCGCGTCATCGTCCCCCGCCGAGACTTGTCCGTCCGACCGCCACGGCGGCGATGACATAAACCTTCACCCTGGAAACGGCAATTGGTCTGCATTGATCTATCGCAAAATCATTTTGGGGAAAGCGGCTGAATTCAGCGGACCTGCCGCAGCAATATCCGAACATCCAGACGCTCTGGGTTTTTCCACGAGTCTCGAGCTGGCGAAGCTGCTGCGACTGGCTTGCAGCACGGTCGCGCTCCCTGGAATGAGACTTCCCCGAACTGTTTAACCCGCGTGGCGCGCGTGAACCTCAGCACGTGGCACTGCGTCATCCTCAAGCATGGCGATTTGAGGTTCATGGGCAGAATGGCTGCTTATCTCAAATCCACGGATAAGGGAATGATTGGCCCACCCATCACGCGAATCACACGGATGAAAACAAGCATTCGTTCGGCTCGATGAGCTAAAAAAAACGGCCGCCAAGCGTAGCCTGGCGGCCGTTTGAAGGGGGAACGGGCTCAGTCTCCATCGCCTTTGCCGCCGCCGGAATCGCCGAGCTTGTCGATCAGCGTGATGAGCGGGAGGAACAGGGCGATGACAATGCTGCCGACCACGACGGCGAGGAACACGATCATGATGGGCTCGAGCAGGGACGTCATGGCGGACACGGCGTTATCGACCTCTTCTTCGTAGTTGTCCGCGATCTTCATCAGCATTTCCGGGAGCGCGCCGGTTTGCTCTCCGACGTCCACCATGCTGATGACCATGGGGGGGAAGACCTTGGAGGCTTCCAGTGGGGCCGTGATGGTCTCGCCTTCCTTGACGCTTTCGTGGACGGAAGCCACCGCTTCGCCGATGATGACATTGCCGGAGGTTTCCTTGACGATGGTGAGCGCCTGAAGAATGGGCACGCCGCTTGAGACGAGCGTTCCGAGGGTGCGCGTAAACCGGGCGATGGCCACCTTGCTGATCACGGGTCCGAGGACGGGCATGACCAGTTTGAACTTGTCGAAGAGCCGGCGTCCGATCTTGGTCTTTAACAAGAGTTTGAGCACGATGAAGAAGATGACGACGCCAATAATGGTTTCGAGGAAGTGATTGGCGATCGTATCGCTGATGCCGAGGACGAATTCTGTGAAGTCCGGCAGCTTGGCGCCTTCGAGCATGTCTGCGAAGATGGCTTTGAACTTCGGCACCACGAACACCATGAGAATGCCCATGATGGCGGTGGCTACGATCATGACCGCTGCCGGGTAGAACATGGCGGCTTTGACCTTGCCTTTGATTTTCTCGGCCTTCTCCATGAACTCCGCCAATCGGTTCAAGACGACTTCGAGCACGCCACCCAATTCGCCGGCTTTGACCATGTTGACGAAGAGGCGGTTGAAGACTTTGGGGTGCTGGGCCAATCCTTCCGAAAAGGTGCTGCCGCCCTCGATCGCTGTCGCGAGGTCGCCGATGATGCGCTTGAGCACCGGATTACGTTCCTGCTTTTCGAGCACCCTCATGCCCCGCAAGAGAGGCAGGCCTGCGTCCACCAGGGTCGCCAATTGTCGTGTAAAGGTGCAGAGGATCTTGGGTTTGACCTTGCCGCCGAAGCCGGGGATGCGCATGCCCCCGCCCTTCTTCTTGGCTGGCCCGGCGGCTTTGCCGCCGCCCTTATCCGCCTTGGCCTCGGCAGCCGGAACGACCTTGGTTGGAAAGAAGCCCATTTCCTTGAGGCGCCCAACGGCCTCGTTTTGGCTCCCCACTTCGATAGTGCCCTTGGTCTCCTTCCCTCGGGCATCCATCGCGATGTAGTTGAATTTGGGCATAACTGGCCTCCAGATTAGGTGTATTTCAGGACTTCTTCTACAGTGGTCTCTGCATCGAAGATACCACGCAGACCGTCTTCCCGCAAGGTGATCATTCCCAGCTCGACGGCCTTTTGGCGGATCACGACCGTGGGAGCGCGCTCATTGATGAGGTTCCGGACCGCGTCGCTCACCTGCAGCAGCTCGTAGATGCCTTTGCGGCCCCGGTAACCGGTGTCGTTGCACGCCGAGCAGCCTCGGCCGTGATAGAACATTTTGTCGCCGATGTCATGCGGCGAGAGGTTCAGGTGCGAGAGTTGGGTTTCGGTCGGTTCGTAGGGGGTCTTGCACTTCTTGCAGATCGTGCGGACGAGCCGTTGGGCGAGCACGGCCATGAGCGTTGAAGAAATGAGGAAGGGCTCAACCCCCATATCGACCAAGCGGGTCACCGCGCCAGGGGCGTCGTTGGTGTGCAAGGTGCTGAGCACCAAGTGGCCGGTCAGTGAGGCCTGGATGGCGATCTGGGACGTTTCCAAGTCGCGCATTTCCCCCAGCATGATGACATCCGGGTCTTGGCGCAAAAACGAGCGCAGCGCTTTCATGAAGGTCATGCCGACGCCTTCGTTGATGGCGACTTGCATGATCCCCTCGATGTCGAATTCGACGGGGTCCTCGGCCGTGAGCAGCTTTGAATCAATGGTATTGATCCGCCGCATGCACGAATAAAGGGTTGTGGTCTTGCCGCACCCCGTCGGGCCCGTGACGACGAAAATGCCGTTGGGCTGAAGGATGGTATCGCTGACGTAATCGTAAACGAATTTGGGAAAACCGAGGTTCTCCAACTCCAGGGTCACGGCATTGCGGTCGAGCACGCGCAACACGACGGACTCGCCAAATTGCGTCGGAAGCGTGGAGACGCGCAAATCGATCTGTTTCCCGGCCACGGGAACCGAGATGCGCCCGTCTTGAGGAAGCCGACGCTCCGAGATGTCAAGATTGGCCATGACCTTGATGCGCGAAGTGACCGGCATGGCGAGGTGCTTGGGCGGCGGGGACATCTCGTAGAGGGCGCCGTCCACGCGGTAACGAATCTTGAACTCGTCTTCGAAGGGTTCGAAGTGGATGTCCGACGCACGGTCTTGGACGGCCTGCATCAGCACCAAGTTCACGAATTTGATGATCGGCGTTTCGTTGGCGACCTCGGCAAGGTCGGCGGCCCCGGACTTGGCTTGCTGGACCTCCATGGCGAGGTCGGTGTCCGCCCCGAGTTCCTTGAGGATGTCCGCGATACTGTCGGTTTCCTGGCCGTAAAACTTGTTGATTGCCTTTTGGATCTGGCCCGGATCAGCCACGGCCTGTTGGATGGCGTACTTGACGGTGAAGCCGAGTTCGTCGATGGCGGAAGGGTTGAGGGGATCGGCCAGGACCAGCCGCACCGTGTCACCGTAGAGCGCGACGGGGAGGCACTGATACATGCGGGCGGTTTCCGCCGGCACGGTGGCAAGGACTTCCGGTGTGATTTCGGAGTGCACCACTTCGACGACTTCGGTGCCGAGGTGCTCCGCAATGATTTGGAGCTGGGTGCCGGTGTCCATCAACCCAAAGTCCTGGAGCAATTCGCCGACATCTTTCCCGCTCCGCTGATGCTCCTGCATCACCTCATCCAACTGGAGGTCATCGATCAGCCCGCGGGACTGGATGAGGGCGAGCAGCGGATGGGAGGTGATCTCGGACATGGTAGGGTTAGGATTTGTGGGCCGCGGCGACCTGTAATTCCTGGAGTTTGGCGAGGATCGTGGTGGGATCCTGGGCTTTGGTTATGACTTCCTCCTCGGAGATCATGCCAAGCTGGTATTTCTCGAGGAGAAAGCTGTCGAGCGTGACCATGCCGTATTTGGCGCCGGTTTGGATGTCGGAATTGATGCGGAAGGTTTTGTTGTCGCGGATGAGAGCGGCCACGGAGGGGGTGTTGATCATGATTTCGAAAATGGCGACGCGCCCCGGCTTGTCCGATCGGGGCACGAGGAGCTGCGAGATGACGGCTTGCAGCACGGTGGAGAGCTGGATGCGGATTTGCTCCTGCTGGTTGGTGGGGAAGGCGTTGACGATACGGTCGATGGTTTTGGCGGCACCGGTTGTGTGCAAAGTTCCGAACACCAAGTGGCCGGTTTCCGCCGCGGTGATGGCGGCATCAATGGTTTCGAGGTCGCGCATTTCGCCGACGAGAATGACGTCGGGATCCTGACGGAGGGCGCGGCGCAAGGCTTCGGCGAAATTGGGCACATCCACGTGGATTTCTCGCTGGGTCATGACCCCTTTGCGGTGGGTGTGATAATACTCGATGGGGTCCTCGATGGTGATGATGTGGGCGTCGTCGCGTTCCTCGTTGATGATGTTGATCATCGACGCCAGCGTGGTGGTTTTGCCGGAACCGGTCGGACCGGTGACCAGGCACAGACCGCGCGGCTTGTAGAGGAGTTCCTTGACGGAGGGCGGCAACCCGATCTGGTCGAAGGTCAGGAGTTTGCTGGGGATCTGGCGCAAGACCATCCCGAAATTGCCCTTTTCCTTGAAGATGCTCACGCGGAATCTCGCCATTTCGCCGAAGGCGAATCCGAAGTCCGCTCCGCCGCGTTCGCGCACGTGCTGAATGTGCTCTTCGGACGTGATGCTCCGCATGAGCTCTTCGGTGTCCTCGGGCTTCAGCTTGGGGCCATCGACACGATGGAGAATGCCGTGGAGGCGGATGACGGGGGGGCAACCCACACGGATATGCAGGTCGGCGGCCCCTTCGGAGACGACGAGCTGCAACAGATCGGACATGGAATACGACATATAGGGCTAATTCAAACTCGATTCTTGCAGGCAGGCAAGCAGTTGAGGTGCCAAGAGTGGGAGCTGGAACTCGGCGGGTCTATTCCGCATCGTTGACGGTCGCCCGGATGACTTCATCAGGGGTGGTGAGTCCTGCGAGGACTTTGCGGGTCCCGTCCTGGCGCAGGGTGCGCATGCCCATCTCCCGGGCTCGCTGGCGCAGGACCGAGGAGGTCACTTTGGAGTAAATGAGTTTGCGAGCTTCATCGTCGATGACGAAGACCTCGAAGATGCCGAAACGCCCGCGGTGGCCGGTTTTGCTGCATTCGGGGCAGCCCTTGCCCTTCATGAAATTCGCCTTCGAGGCGGCTTCGGCGTCGATGCCCAGTGCCTTCAATTCGGTTTCCTTCGGTGTGCTCGGGGCGGCGCAGCGGCGGCAGACTTTGCGCACCAAGCGCTGGGCCATCAGCGCCCGCGAGGAGGAGGCGACGAGGAAGGGTTTGACGCCGATATCGATCAAACGGGTGACGGCGCTGGGCGCGTCATTGGTGTGGAGCGTGGAGAAAACCAGATGGCCGGTGAGGGAGGCGTTGATGGCGATGGAGGCGGTTTCCAAGTCGCGAATTTCCCCCAGCATCACGACGTTGGGGGCCTGACGCAACATGGAGCGCAGGGCCATGGCGAAGGTGAACCCCACGGACTCGTTCACCTGCACTTGATTGATGCCCGCGAGCTGATACTCGACCGGGTCTTCGACCGTGATGATCTTGCGATCGGGCCGGTTGATGTAATTGAGGCAGGAGTAAAGCGTGGTCGTCTTGCCGGAGCCGGTGGGGCCGGTCACGAGCAAGATCCCATCCGGCAGGCCGATCAGGCGTTCGAAGGTTTGCTGGTCGTCGCTGAAAAAGCCCAACTCGGCCAGGCCGAGCCGCAATCCCTCCTTGTCCAGGATACGCATGACGATGCTCTCCCCGTGATTGGTCGGGAGACACGACACGCGGAGATCGATGGTCTTGCTGCCCACGTTCGTCTGAATGCGCCCGTCCTGCGGAATGCGTCTCTCCGCGATGGACATATTCGACATGATTTTCAGGCGGCTGATGATGGAAGCCTGAAGCCGTTTGGGCGGGCTCTTCATTTCATGGAGCACGCCGTCGATGCGGTAACGGACCCGGAAATGCTTGGCGAGGGGCTCCAGGTGAATGTCGGACGCGCGCATCTTGAAGGCGTCCACGATCAATTGATTCACCAGCTTGATGATGGGGGCGTCGGCGTCCACGGCGGCGCCGTCCTCGATGCCACCGACGTTGGCCAGCGTGGAAATCTGGACTTCGCCCTCGGTGATCTCCTGGATCATCTTGCTGACCGAGTCGTCCTTGGTGCCGTAGTAACGGCGGAGCGCGACATCAATGTCCTCGTCGCTGGCGATGCGAAGATCGACGTCCTTGTTCAGGGCGTGCCGGATGCCGTCGATGGCGTCGAGATCGGAGGGGTCGCTGACGGCCACGGTGACCGTGTTCGCGGTGTCATCCCGATCGACCGGGACGACGCGAAATTTGTTGGCGATATTTCGAGGGATGGCGGCGATGACGTTATCCGGGATTTTCATCCCGCCCAGCATGACCATTTCGGTGCCGAAGTGAGCCGCCTTGGCCTGGGCCACGTCGCCGGAGCGGATGAATTGCTTGGCCAGGAGTGTGTCCACCACTCCTTCGCCTGTGGAATCGGCCTCCTGTCGGGCCAGGTCGAGGTGTTCGTTTGTCACCACGCCCATTTCCACCAATGTATCGATCAAGTAATCGTCTCGTGACGCCACAAATCAAATGAGCACCGGACTGCCGGAGCGGTTACAGTTGGAAAATGCGGGGTGAGTCTTGCGAGGAGGCCAGTCGTTGTCAAAACAACTTGTGCACCATTGCGGGTGGGCCGTGCATCCCGGAGTTGTCTTTAGGGTGGCGCAGGCTGCCCAGCCTGCCGTATCGCCGACGGCCCGTCGGCCCGGCGGGTGAAGAACGAGGCCTTTCCGTGCTCTCCACGCGCCGGGTTCCCTTCGTCGCCCCGCAGCGCAACAGCAGACAGGGTTGTCTGCCTTACCACGACAACCTCTGGATGCACCGGCGGGTGGGCCCGGGGTTGGGGCGGTTTCGCGGGGATGGCGATCTGGAATGGCCGTTTGAATGGAAAAAGCCCGCCTGGGAGGCGGGCTTGAGGTCCGGATCAGACTCCATCTCGAAACTAATAGGCGGCTTGGACTCCCTTGACCGAACGCTTTTTCATCCACGGCATCATGGACCGGAGGCGCTCGCCCACTTGTTCAATCGGGTGTTTCTCGCCCGCTTTGAGGAGGGCGTTGTATCGCTTGTATCCGGTTTGGTATTCCCGCACCCAATCCTTGGCGAACTTGCCTGACTGAATATCCTTCAGCGCCTTCTTCATGCGTTTCTTGACGCTGGCGTCGATGATTTTGGGGCCGACGGAGACGTCGCCCCACTTGGCGGTCTCGGAGATGGAGAAACGCATGCCACTGACACCGGCCTCGTTCATCAGATCCACGATGAGCTTCAGTTCATGCAGGCATTCGAAGTAAGCCATCTCGGGCGAGTAGCCCGCCTCGACCAGCGTTTCGAATCCGGCCTGAACCAGCGCGCTGCATCCGCCGCAGAGCACGGTCTGTTCGCCAAAGAGATCGGTTTCCGTTTCCTCCTTGAAGCTGGTTTCAATGACCCCGGCGCGAGTCCCGCCGATGCCCTTGGCCCAGGCCAGCGCCACCTTCTTGGCCTTCTTGCTCGCATTTTGATAAACGGCGATCAGCGAGGGCACTCCCTTGCCCTCCGTGAATTGACGGCGCACGATATGTCCGGGTCCCTTCGGAGCCACCAGGATGACGTCCACATTCTTTGGCGGCACGATGGTTTTGAAATGGATGGAGAAGCCGTGCGAGAAGAGCAGGGTCTTGCCCTTGGTCAATTGAGGGGCGATGTCCTTCTCGTAGGCGGCCGGTTGCTTGGTATCGGGCAGCGCCACGAAAATGACATCCGCCCGCCGCACGGCTTCGGCGGTGGGAACGACTTCGAAACCCCGTTCCCGCGCGACGGGAATCGATTTGCTGCCTTCGTAGAGTCCGATGATGACGTTGCAGCCGCTTTCCTTGAGATTGAGCGCGTGGGCGTGGCCTTGGGAACCGAATCCGAGCACAGCCAGGGTCTTGTTCTTCAGCACGCCGAGGTCGGCGTCGCGGTCCGTGTAAACTTTTGAGGGCATGAGAATGTGGGTGGTTGAGGGGATTGAGTTTGGGTTTCGTGAAAGGGTCCGCTTCACTTGCGGGGCAGGGCGACCTTGCCGGACCGGGTCAGATCGACGATGCCGAATTGGCGCATGAGTTCGAGGAACTTCTCGACCTTGCCTTCCTCCCCGGTGACTTCGATGGTGAGGCTGCGCGGTTCGACGCTGACGATTTTGGCCCGGAAAATATCGGTGATCTGCATGACTTCGGCGCGCGAGCGCGAATCCGTCTTCACCCGGACGAGGACCAGTTCGCGGTCCACGTACTCGCCCTCCCTGAAATCCCGTACTTCGAGAACGTCCACCAGTTTGTTCAACTGCTTGACGACTTGGTCCAGGGTGGCGTCGTCACCGCGGGTGACGATGGTCATGCGCGACGTGTGGGGCGTTTCGGTGGGCGCGACGTTGAGGGAGTCGATATTGTAGCCGCGCCCCGAGAACAGGCCCGCGACGCGGGTGAGCACCCCGAATTTGTTTTCGACCAGGATGGATATCGTGTGTCGCATATCGGATTGTGTTGTGTGGCTTCGCGCTGATGCCTGTGTCGTTCCGGCGGAGTCAGGAGAAAGCAAAGCCCGCGTTCCAACCGGAACTGCGGGCGACCTGAACTCGCTTAGACCGAGCGCCAAGCCGCGTCACCCGCGAGGGACGACGCGGACGCACGAGGCAAGCGGAACGAACATGGGCGCAGAAGTAAGCACGCCCACCGGGAGGGGTCAACTTTTTTCAAGGTGCCGGCGATCAAGGGAGCCGCAGCATTTGGATGTTGCGGAAGGCGACGGGATCGCTGTGCCCCGCGAACCCGAAATGGCCGTCCTTGCGGTCTTTGCCCGGGTGGGGCGAGTTCGCCATGTATTGCGTGATCTTGGACAGGTCGGCGTCCAGAATCATCGTTCCGTTCAGCTCGACCTGAATGCTGGAACCGCGCACGGTGACTTCCTGGAAATTCCACTCTCCGACCGGACGTTGGTAGCCGCGGTGGGCCGCGGCCATGCCGTAGGCGGAACCGTGGAACTGCCGGGGATCGAGCTTGCCATATTTCTTTTCCGCGCCGGTGTCATCCATGACTTGCAATTCGCACATGCCGACATAGGCGGTGTCGCCCTGGCCAGGATAGCGGATCGCCAGCCCGTTGTTCCCGCCGGGAGGCACTTTGAATTCCAAGCGCGCTTTGAAATTGGCGTAGGTTTCCTTCGTGAAAATGGTGCCGCCCTTTTGCGGCTTGCACACGATGGCGCCATCCTGAATGACATAGTTGTCCAACGGACCCGACCAGCCGTCCAAATTCTTGCCGTTGAAGACTTTCTTAAAGCCCTTTTGGGCGTGGCTTTGCAGGATCCGGTTGGCCTCATCGGAACCGATTTCCCTGAGGTAAACATTCCGCCAGCGGATTTCGCCGCCGTGGGTTTGGAGTTGGATCGGACCTTTGGCGGGCACGGGGGTCTTGCGGTCGTAGAAATTCTCGAGGATGGCGTGATCGACGACTTGTTTTCCGTTCAACCAGATGCTGACGCGTGAACCGACCATGAGGATGCGGAATTTGTTCCATTTGCCGAAGGGCTTGTCGGCGCGGACGCTCGGGTCTTTGCCGGGAGCGCCCGGGCTATTGTTCCACAAGCCGCCCGATCCTTTGTCGGCGCCGAGTTTGAACTTCTCGGTTTCGGTGGAATCCCAAATCTGCACTTGGGGTATGCCCCGCAAGTAGATCCCTGAATCCGCCTTGGGCACGGTCTTGTATTCCACGAACAGCTCGAAATCACCGTAGTCCTTCTGCGTGGTGGCGTACTTGCCGTGTCCGTCGTTCACCAGTTCGTCGCCATCCGCCCGCCAGTGCTTCTTCATGTCCGCCGTCCACTCGTTGTTTTTGGCCGCCCGCTCGGACTCGGGCATGGCCAGCCACTTGCGATGGTCAAAAGTGTCTCCTCCTCGCCACCCGGAGAGATCCCGTCCATTATAGAGGGCGGTGAAGCCGGCGGGCGGGCGGGGCGCGGCTTGGAGGGTGGGAGAAATCAGGGCGGCGCCGAGGACAATGGCAAAGAGTGAACGATGCGTTTTCATGGCTGAGCGTCCACGCTACCTTCCGTCCTGGCGGGATGCAAAATTTCTTTCCGAGAAAAGTTGGGATCGAGGGCATGAAAAGGTAGCCAACCCTCCCGGCACCCTCTAGCATCCGCCCGCATTCGAACGAACCAGGCATGAAGGCATTATTGGCTCTTGAAGATGGCAGTGTTTTTACCGGACGGGCGTTTGGCGCCAAAGCCAGCGCGATCGGCGAGGTTTGCTTCAACACCTCCATGACGGGTTATCAAGAGATCTTGAGCGATCCGTCCTACAAGGGGCAGATCGTGGCCATGACCTACCCTTTGATCGGGAATTATGGCATCAACCGGCAGGACGTGGAGTCTTACCGTCCGCACGTGGCCGGTTTCGTCATCCGCGAGCTCTCGCCGGTGGTCAGCAACTGGCGTTCGGATTTGAGTTTGGAAAAGTATCTGGAGGAAAACGGCATCCCAGGCATCGACAGTATCGACACGAGGGCCCTGACCAAGAAACTCCGTGTGCGCGGGGCGTTGAATGGGTTTTTGACCACGGAGGACATTTCCGTGGAGGAAGCCCGGCACCGCGCGAAGAGTTGGCCGGGATTGGTTGGGGTAGACTACGTCAAGGAGGTGACGCATGCCGCGCCGTTCGATTGGGACCCCCGGGATGAGCAGAGCTCGAGTTTCCGCCTCGTGCAGAAAGAACCCGGGGTGGATCCGCGCCTGGCCCGGCAGCCGCTGCCGCCGGCGGACGTGCCGATCGTGGCTTACGATTTTGGAATGAAGTACAACATCCTGCGCCGGCTCCGCCAGCGGGGGTTCCAAGTGAGGGTGGTTCCGGCGGGCACACTGGCGGAGGAAGCGTTGAAGTCCAAGCCTGCCGGTATTTTTCTCTCCAATGGGCCGGGTGACCCTTCGGCCGTGCATTATGCGGCGCGAGCCGTGGCGGACTTGTTGAAGACCGGCATTCCCATGTTTGGCATTTGTCTCGGGCACCAGATTTTGGGGCTGGCCCTCGGAGGAAAGACGTTCAAGTTGAAGTTCGGCCACCGTGGAGCCAACCAGCCGGTGAAGGATTTGGACTCGGGCCGGGTGGAGATTACTTCACAGAATCACGGGTTCGCGTTGGACGCGGCTTCCCTGCCGGAGGACGTGGTGGTGAACCGAATCAACTTGAATGACCAGACGGTGGAAGGCATGCGGCACAAGCGGAAGCCGGTGTTTTGTGTGCAGTATCATCCTGAAGCGTCGCCGGGTCCTCACGATTCGACGCCGCTTTTCGACGAGTTTCGCGCGCTGGTGCTCTCGAAGTAAGGGTGGGGCGATCCCAAGGGCAAGCTTCCAGCACGCCGGGTTGGAGGAATCCTCCCATTCCCGAGCATCCCGAAGCCGTTCTCTCGGTTGTAAAGGGCTTTTTCATCGGAGTTATTCACCCGTAGTCGGTGCAGGTTTTTGGTCGAGCAGTTGGAGGACCCAGGAGCCGTGCTTTTGTTGGTTGCGGGCGTGCAGCTCGGCGTCGTAGGGCTTTTTATCCGTGATCATTTTGAACACGATTTTTAGCAACCGCTGTCCCAGGCAGCGAAGCGCGCAGGCGTGACTCATGCCCTGGTGGCGCTTTTTCTCATAGTAAGTTTGGCCCCAAGCGGTGGCCTTGCGGAAGCAATCCGCCCACAGATGAACGGTGTGGCGCAGGAATTTGTCGCAAGCCCAGCGGATCCTCACTTTGTCGATCTGTCCGGACTGGTAGCTCAGGGGGGCGGTGCCCGCCAAACATTGCAGCACGTTGTGGCTGCCGTAGCGTTGAGGATCGATGCCGATGGCGGCCAGCAGCCGCGGCG
>VHDF01000075.1 GCA_016871495.1 Verrucomicrobiota bacterium
CGGGCATGCTCCTCCCCTCACTGGCCAAGGCCAAAACGAAGGCCCAGGGCATTCGATGCCTCGGCAACCTGAGGCAATTGAATCTGGCCTGGACGATGTATTCGGGCGATTACAACGACGCGTTAGTGCCCGCCGCCTGGCTGCGCGATCCAGGGGGCTGGTGCCAGGGATGGCTCACGCTCAACGTGCCCGAGTTGGACAACACCAACACGCTGAACCTCATGTCGCCGCGCGGCAAACTGTGGCCCTACAACCAAACCCTGGAAATTTACAAGTGTCCGGCGGATCGCAGCACTTCGAGGCATGGAGGTGTGTCGTATCCGCGAGTGCGCAGCGTGGCACTGAACCAGAAGATGAATTGTCCGGCGAGCTGGGGTTTTGCTCCGGATGATCGCTTCGTTAATTTTCGCAAGCAGGCGCAAATCGCGCGGCCGGCGAACACCTTTACTTTTGTCGATGAACGGGAGGACAGCATCGACGACGGCGCGTTTGGGGTGAATCTGATCGACGTGGGGGCGCGCAGCCAGTTGGTGAACTGGCCGGCCAGCTATCACAACCGCGCCGGGGGCGTGACCTTTGCCGACGGTCACGCTGAAATTCACCGCTGGCTGGATCCCCGCACGACCAAGCCGCTGGGCAAGATCCAGCTCGCTTCGAATATCGACTCGCCGAACAACGTGGATGTCGCGTGGTTGCAGCAGCGCAGTTCGGAGCCCCTCCTGAAGTGAGTGTTCAAGGCGCCGCGGGGGGCGCCATCATTTTCCGATTGAGCTCCAGTGCGGCGCGATTATTGGAAATCGCCAGGGCGGCGAACTCCTTGAATTTGGCCAGCTCCTCCGCGCTCAGGAAGCTACCCGCTTTGGCGGCGACCTGGTCGTAGATCAACTTCAAGAGTTGCAAATTCTTCTCGGCTTCGGTTTCCGAAGCGAAATTCGAGAAATTCAACGATGGAGTGGTTTGAAAGTCGGTGGGAAGCCCGGCCGCCGTCAGCGCCACCGCCGTCTCGGATTTCATCAAGTCGAACAGTTGTTTCGACTGCGAGTCCTTCTTCTCCCGCTCGCCGGACAGCATCGTTCTGAATTGTTCGGACGTCAGTTTGCTGGCCAGTTCCTGGGAATAGGACTCGAATTGGGTGGCCGCATCAGCACTCAGGGTACTCGAGAGTTTCTCTTTCAGGGCGAGCTGTTCCCCCTTGAACAAGGCCTCGGCTTGTTGCGGACTGAGGCGGTCCTTTAGCACCGTGGTGATGTGGTCCACATTGGCCATGACATGATCCGCCAAGAGTTCGTTGAAGGCGTCCGCCTGCTCCTTGGTGAGGGACATCGATTTGGCGAACCCTCCGTAAATGGCGGACATTCCCATTTTCTGCTGGGCGCGAAGCATTTTCCGGGTTTCCGGGTTGGCGGTGATTCCGCTGAGAGCGCTCGGCCGGGAGCGGGCCTCGGCGGTGGCTTTGGCGTTCTCCGAGGTCAGCCGGCCCACCTCGCCTCGCAATCTCAACAGCTCGCTCGTGTCGTTCGACAGCGGCTTCGAGGGAGAAATCGAGGCGCGTTTCCATTCATTCGACAGCCGGGCGTTCTCACCCCGAAGTTCCGCCGTGTCGCGTTCCATTTGCTGCCGGAGCGACACGTTCTCCTGCTTCAACCGGGTGTTGGTTTGGTATAGCCAATAGGCAGGAACTGCGGCCAGCACGAGCACGGCGGCGCCGGCGATGACGGATGGGGTCTTGCTCATAAGGATGTAATTGAACCATGGGTTGATGCCGGCGGCGCTCGCCGCCACGGCGGAGTGGGCGATGGCCGCGGAGAGGCCGGCCTGCGCCCCAAAGCATCCGAGGGAAGAGGCCAGGGCCGTGGTGGAAAGCGACACACCGCGAGCGCCCAGCAGCCCGTGAAGCTTGGCGATGGCGCGCTCCACGCGTTTGCGGGCGGCATCCTCGTTGCTGCCCAGCTCGGCGCCGATGGACTTGAAGTCCTTGCTCTCGAAGAAGCGTAGCACAATCGCGGCACGATCCTCCGGGTTCAGCGAATCGATGGCCTCATCCAATACCGGAGCCAGTTGGGCCAAGTTTTCCGGGCTGTGATCTTCCTGATAATGCATGGCCATTGCTTGCTTTTCGCGCGCTTGGCGGCGTAGTTGCCCGCGACGGATCTTGCTGGCGACGAAGCACGTGTGGCGATGCAACCAGCCTCCCAGCATGGTATGGGGATCGAGCTTGGAGGCTTGCCTCGCCAAATCGGTAAAGACGCGTTGCGTGATATCCTCCGCCGCATGAGCGTCCCGGTTGACCAGCCGGATCGCGGTCGCGTAGACGAAGTCCACGTAATCATCCACCAGCTCTCGAAAGGCCTGCTCGGAGCCGTCCCGCGCGAAATCCCGCAGCCTGCGATGGCTTGCCGGGGGTTGCGGTTGTGTGATCATCGTTTCCACTCGCCTACTATAAACCCGCTGGAGCGGGAAAGCGGACAATGGGATTGAATTCCGGGCTGGAGTTGGCCGTTGGAAATGGCTTATGATGCACCTCGAGTGCCAGGTCAAGAGCGTGCCGAACTCGGAGCCGCCTCCCCGGCCCTTTAATTTTATTCCACGCGATGGATCCCCTATGAAATATCAAGCACTGCGGCCGAAGCTGAAAACCGGCGACGTCATCCTGTTCTCAGGCAAGGGCGGCATTTCGGAAGGCATCAAGTTCTTTACCGTCAGCAAGTGGTCCCATGTCGGAATGGTGTACCGCTTCGACGATCCTCTCGACAAGAAAGGCACGGTGTTCTGCTGGGAGTCCACAACCCTGAGCGATCTCGCGGATGCCGACACCGGCAAACTCACCAAGGGTGTGCAGCGCGTCGAATTATCCGAGCGGCTCGAACGGTGCTTTGCCCGAGGATATGAAATCTCCGTGCGCCCCCTCTCCCAACCCTTGACCGAGGATCAAATCCGAGCGCTCAACGATTTCCGGCACGAAGTGGGCGGTCGTCCCTACGAGAAAAAGAAGCTCCAGTTGCTGAAATCGGCTTACGATGGGCTGTGGGGCGGAAACAAAGAGGACTTGAGTTCTTTGTTTTGCAGCGAACTCGTGGCCGAGGCCTATCAACGGATGGGATTGCTCTCGGAAGCCATTCCATCGAACGAGTACACTCCGAAGGATTTCTCCGTGGAACGCACCATGGCCCTGCAAGGAGGTTTTTCATTTCGGAAAGAGATTCCCGTGACATCCCTTTAGACTATCCTTCACTCGAACTCCGATCTTGTCTCTCGCTCCACGAGCAAACCCCCGCAACCGAATCACACGATGAAAACATCCGTCTGGACCGCATGCTTCGCGGCGGCGTGGCTCCACACCGCCGCTCCACTCCTTCCCGCTGCGCAAGGAGCCGCGCAACCCATCCCTCTCAGCGACGGGAAGACCTTCCGTGGATGGGATGGAGACACGAACAAGACGTGGCGGATCGAGCAGGGCGCTTTTGTCGGCGGCTCTTTGTCCGCCAAAGTCCCTCAAAACGAGTTCCTCGCCTCGACCCGGTCCTTCACCAATTTTGTGCTCCGCTTGAAATTCAAACTTCTCGGCAGTGAAGGCTTCGTCAACGCCGGAGTCCAGGTGCGCAGCGAGCGAACCAAGACCCCTCCGAATGAGATGATCGGGTACCAGGTCGATATCGGGGATCCCGAATGGTGGGGCGCCATCTACGACGAATCCCGCCGCAACAAGGTGATGGCCAAGTCCGACATGGCCGCCGTCAACAAGGTCCTCAAACGGGGGGATTGGAACGACTATGTCATCCGCTGCGAGGGACGGCGCCTTCGCGCTTACATCAACGGAGCGCTCACGGTGGATTATACGGAGGCGGATTCCTCGATTCCACAGCATGGCCGGCTCGGTCTCCAGGTGCATGGCGGGGGCAAAGCGGAGATCTGGTACCGGGACATCAGCGTTGAGGAGCTCCCGTGAGGATGACTGGAGGGCCGCGTTCGGACCGCCGGACCTTTTCCCGCACGTTCCTCTTCTGCCTCGCGGCGTCACTGGTCGAGGGCAAGGTCTGGAAACGCCGGTTGCTGGCCGAGGTGCGTCCACCGGGGCCGAACGAAAACGGCGTGCTGACGTTGAAGCTTTCGGACTTTCCGGCGTTGGCGGCGGATTTTGGAGCCGTTCGCATCGGGACCAGCGCCCTGGCCAATAACCTGCCCACCGGATTGTTCTATCCGATCCTGGTGAACCGGGCTCCCAACAACGTTTTTCACGTGCTCAGTTCGCAATGCACTCATGAGGACACGGTGGTGCGAGCCTACAGCCGAACCTCCAATTCTTGCGTGTGCCCGCGTCACGGATCTGTCTTCGGCATCGACGGGCGCAGGATCAGTGGGGTGGCGCAATCAGCGTTGCGGAAATTCGACGCCGTGTTCGATGGGCAGGACGCGTTGCGCATCACGCTGCCCGACATGGCGTTCGCGGTGGAAGCGCGCGTGAACGCGGCGGCCTCCGGACGGATCGAAATCGAGTTTCTGGCCTTTTCCAATATCGAGTACGAGCTCTTCCATCGCGCGCGCATGGAGGATCCCTGGGCTCGCATTCCTTTCGCCTCCTCACCGGCGGGGGCCGTTTCGGCGACTTCCATCAAAGGTCGTGACGATTACGTGAAGATCTATTCCGAGCTGAAGGCCGAGGCCGGATTTCTGCAGGTGGCGATGAAAACGCGAACGCTTTAACGCGAATCGGACATGCGACGGATGGATGCCAGACAACATGGCCGCGGCTGTTTTTTTCAAACACCGTCGCGCGCTGGTGCCGTGATTATCTCTCAGGCTTGAACACCGACCTTCCTTGTGACTGCTTTCTCTTTTTTGTGCATCGTCTCCCTTTGGGCGGTTTCGGTGGCTTCCGCGGCTGAGCCCAAAACGTCGCTCCCGTTGTGGCCGGGACGTGCTCCGGGAGAGGAACTCGCCGACAAGGCGGAAGCTGACACGACCAAACCCACCGACAACCTCGTCGCCGGACGGCGCGTGATCCGGTTGGGGCACGTCTCGTCGCCGGCCTTGAGCTTTTACCCTGCTGCACAAGCAAGGCCTGAAGCGCCCACCGTCGTCGTTTTCCCGGGCGGCGGATACCACATCCTGGCGATGGACCTGGAAGGGACCGAGGTTTGCGATTGGTTGAACGGCATCGGGATGCACGCGGTGCTGGTGAAGTATCGTGTGCCGCGTCCCCCGTCGGGTCCTCCGCATCGGAAAGCGTTGCAGGATGCCCAGCGAGCGATGGGGATGGTGCGGAACCACGCACGGGCATGGGGGATTCGCGCGGATCGCGTCGGTGTGCTCGGATTCTCGGCGGGCGGCCATTTGGCGGCGGCATTGACGGCGTCAGCCCTTCAAACCCGCGCGTATGCCGCGGTGGACGAGGCGGACACACTGTCCTGCCTGCCGGATTTTCAGCTTTTGATTTATCCCGGTTACCTGTTTGAGAAAGAAAAACCGGGAGCGGTCGCGACGGAGGTGGAACCTCACGCCAAGACTCCGAAGACTTTTCTGGTGATGACTCAGGACGACGGGGTAAGGGTGGAGAACGTGCTGGTGTATTACCATGCGCTGCTCCGCGAGAAGATTCCCTCCGAATTGCACATCTATCCAAGTGGCGGACATGGTTACGGCTTGCGCAAGACGGAGGTGCCGGTGACGACTTGGGCGGATCGCGCGGCAGACTGGCTTCGCCACCAGATTGCCCCATGAGCTCAAGCGGCGCTTTGAACCGGGAAGGACATCGACGGCAACGCGCGCGCTCCGGAGACGGGTTTTGGCGGGCGCGAATCCTGGCGGGATGCCTGGGACTCGCGGTGATGTGCCAAGCCGCTTCGCCGGACTGGCAGGCCGTGTTGGCGAGCGACGCGGCGGATTCCTCCGTTTGGCCCAACCGGATCAGTCGCGCCAACGGTGATCAGTGGCTGGCCGAGCATCACGACCGCATTCGCCTCATGCGTCCCCGGCTGCTGGTCATCAACTTCGCCAATCGAACCCCGCGCCCCCATCTCGACAAGCTCGTGCAGGACTTGATCGCGGCGCTGGCGGAGAGCAGCCGTTATCGCGGGTATCAAAACGCGGACGCGCCTGCGTTTCTCCAGTATCGATTGTTCAAGTTTGTGGACTTGCGGGAGGCGGGAAACCCGCAGCCGACGAGCTCGCATTTCCCGCTGAAGCGCGAGGTGAAGGAGGGGTTCAATGTCGATTATGGCGCGTTCTTCTCGGCCGCCTTCGCCGCCCAACTGGGCGTGAGGGACCCCTCGGCGGGAGGTCGGTTCCTGCGCCTGGACGAACTGGTGGAGCGGGGACTCGTGCATGAACTTTGGTTCACGCTCGATCACGACGACAGCGTGCGGGCGTTCGAGTGCGTCGAGCTCAAACCGCAGTACGACGAGTCCTTCGTTCCTCACTCGTCCAAGTTCGTGCAAGCGGGGAACGGGGGCGATCCGGATCAGCAGTGGACGGGACGCAGCCTGCGCCTGGGCTGCATCAACGCCACACGGGGCATTGGCTGTTTTCTGGAGAGTTTAAGCCATTCCATCGATGGCATGGCCAACTCGAAAGCCATTCCTTACTTCACGCGCTATTTCCACGAATTCGCCGCGCACGATCTGGACAAGCGCTTCGGCGATTTTCCCTGGCCGTCCTTTTATCCACTGTGGGGGGAGGACAAGGGCGTGCATTATCCCGATCCCTCCACGGCGGTGGTCCGATTTGGTCCGCGAACCTACACCTTGACGAATTACGTCGCCTATGGAGGCAACGCGCACTTTCCGCCGAACGGTCGGAGGCACTACGACTTGGAAAACACCAACGCGGTCTACTCGACGATCGAGGATTGGAGATCGGGACGCGGGGAGAACGGGCGCGACCGCGCGGTGCTTTGGACTAATGAGAGGTTCGCCCGTTATCGGGAACAGGCGCCGGATTGCATGGGTCCCTGGCTGATTTACTGGCGCCAGAATTTTCCAGGTTTCGGTAATTTGCAGAAAGATGACGCGGGCCGGCCGATGAAGAACTGGTGGCCCTTTCTGTTCTACTGAGAACCGGGCCGGAAGATTGGCGACGACTCGTGCGATGAGAAACGGAATGGGGTCCCGTGCAGCCACAGGTTGTCGGTGATGCGCGCGGCAGCGCTGCTTCAAGGCGTGTCTTCAACGGGGCATGGCAGAATCAACGGACAAGGGTGCTGCCAGGGCGGAGGCCTTCACCCAGGGCGGGCCATGGAGCAGGAGGAGATCGCCGTGGCCGATGGGAGCGAGCGGAGGCGCCGTAAACGGCGCCTCCCGACAAGTTGCGGATGCAACCCATGGGGTCGTCAGACGGCTTCGACGTCCCCGGAGTCGGGACTCAACCACTTCCGCGCTTTCGGATGTTCCGGCGTGGATGCGGCGTCAACGCCGCGCGCCGCTAGACTTCGTGGTCTGGCGTTTCTCCGTGTCTTTCAACTCGATTTGGCTTCGGCCAGTGGAGGCGCGGCACGCTTGGCCAGAATGGCGTCGGTGATCTTGCGCGCGAGCTCCGGTTTTTCTACGAGCGTTCTCTGGGCCGCTTCCTTTCCCTGGCCGATCAGTTCGCCGGAGAACTGCAGCCAGGCGCCCTTTTTCTCCACCACCCCGGAATCGATGCCCACGTCGAGGATGCTCCCTTCCTTGTTGATCCCGTGATTGAAGACGATGTCGAACTCGGCTTCGACGAACGGCGGGGCGACTTTGTTCTTCACGACTTTGACTTTGACGTGATTGCCCACGGCGCTGCCGGCGCTGTCCTTGAGGGTGTCCTTGCGCCGGATGTCGAGGCGCACGCTGGCGTAGAATTTGAGCGCTTTGCCGCCGGGGGTGGTCTCGGGATTGCCGAACATGACGCCAACTTTTTCACGGATCTGGTTCGTGAAAATGCAGGTGGTGCGGGCTTTGTTGAGAATGGCGGTGAGCTTCCGCAGGGCTTGGCTCATCAAGCGGGCTTGCATGCCCATGGTAGCCATGCCCATCTCACCCTCGAGCTCCGCTTTGGGCACGAGCGCCGCAACCGAGTCCACCACGATCACGTCGAGCGCGTTCGAGCGGGCGAGGGTTTCACAGATGGAAAGCGCTTCTTCCCCGCTGTCCGGCTGGGATACGAGCAAGTCGTCCAGATTGACGCCGAGTTTTTTGGCGTAGCCCGGGTCGAGGGCGTGTTCCGCGTCGATGAACGCGGCGAGACCGCCCGTCTTTTGGGCGTTGGCGATCACGTGCAACATCAGGGTCGTTTTGCCCGAGGATTCCGGGCCGAAGATTTCGACGACGCGGCCGCGGGGCAAGCCGCCCACCCCGAGGGCGAGGTCGAGGGCAAGAGCGCCGACGGGAATGACTTCGATCTTGCGCGCGGCCTGGCTGTCGCCGAGGCGCATGATGCTGCCTTCGCCGTAGGCTTTGGTGATCGTGGAAATCGCGGATTCCAATTCGCGCTGGCGCGTGGCTTGGAGTTTGGCGGCTTCGGCGGTGGGTTTGGTTTCGGGGACGGACTTTTCGGAAGACTTTTCAGGTGTCTTGGTGGCCATGGGATGCTGCTCCTTTCGGGCTCGGTTTAACGAATTTGCGGGAGGGAGTCAAATCATGCTTCAGATTCGAGTTTGGCGAGGACCTCCGGATCGCGCACATCGACCCAGCGCCCGACGATCTCGAGACCGGCGAGTCGATGACCGGCTTCCATCATGGCGGAGAGAGCGTCCGTCAGCTCGTACTCGCCGCGCGGCGATTTGTTCAGCCGGGCCGTGAACTCGAAGAGCACCGGGTGAAACAAATAGATCCCGGCGTTGTAATAGACCGGCTGGCCGGGCTGGATCCAGCCCGTGCGCTTCAGTTCCTCGATCTGCGCCGGAGTGGGCTTTTCGACCAGACGCTTGAGGCAGAACGACGCGTCAAAAAAGTTCAGGCCGCCTTTCGTCACGTCCTCGCCTTGCGTGACCGTCAGCAGGCCGGAGAAGGAACCCTCGGCGAAGCGTTTGAGCATGGCGCCGTAGGTCTCCGGTTTGACCAGGATATCGCCATAGGTCAGAAGAAAGGGCTCCTGGCCGACGAAGGCTTGGGCGAGTTCGGGGGCTTTGCCGGTGCCATCCTGGACCACTTGGCGCTGGTAATGCACACGCCATCCGAAGCGGGAGCCGTCGCCAAAATGCGATTCAATCGCCTCCGCCTTCCAGCCCGTGACGATGCAGAAATCACGCAGGCCGTTTCCGGCGAGTCCTTCGAGGATGTGTTGCAGAATGGGTTTGCCCTGAACCGGAAGCATCGGTTTGGGCAGGGCATTCGTCAGGTCACGCATGCGCGTGCCTTTGCCGGCGGCGAGGATGACGGCTTTCATGGAAGCGGACTCAAGCTCCGAATTTGTCGAACATGCGGGCGTTGGCTTGCATGTGGCGCATGAGATACTTGGCTTCAAACACACCGAGTGACCCCAGATTTGCCCCCGTTTCGGTGAAGCGGTCGAGCTTGTCGGATCCGGAGCAGTCCGAGTGGATCATGACCGGCTGGGGATGCCACGAATGGCCCTTCATGGCGCAGGGCGTGGAATGATCGCCGGTGATGGCGAGGACGTCGGGCTTCTTCTTGAGCAGGATGGGCAGAGCGGCGTCGAATTCCTCAATGGACTTCTTCTTGGCCTCGAAGTTCCCGTCTTCGCCGTACTTGTCGGTGTATTTGAAGTGGATGAAAAAGAATCCATAGTTGTCGTATTCCGCGAGGTATCGCTCGCATTGCTCGGTGATGCTGAGGGGGCCCTCGATCTTCGTCATGCCGACCAGTTGGGCCAATCCCTTATACATGGGATACACCGCCAGCGCCGCCGGCTTGAGGCGGTAACGTTCCTCGAAGGACGGAATCTCGGGCTGATGCGCGATGCCCCTCATGAGAAACCCATTCGCCTGCTTTTCGTTTTTCAGGATCTCGCGGGCTTGCTTGTAGAAATCCGCCACGGCCTTGGCCGTCTTCTTTTGCCCGGCGGATTTGGGATCTTCGGGCTTGGCCGTGTGGATGGGGAGCCCTTCGCGGTTGGGATCGGTGGAGGTCAGGGGCCCTTCGAGTCCCTTGCCGCGGAACACCACGACGAAGCGATGTTCCTTGCCGGCCTGGATGCGCACTTCGGCGTCGCCGCACTTTTTGATTTTCTTCGCCAGCTTCCCGCAGAGTTCCTCGCAGACCTCGGTGGGAATGCGTCCGGCGCGGCGGTCCGTGACTTCGCCCTGGGCATTCAGCGTGCAGAAGTTGGCGCGGGCGGCGACATCGCCGGCTTGGAGTTCGAGTCCGAGTCCAAGCGCCTCAATGACGCCGCGTCCAACTTGGAATTCGAGGGGATCGTACCCGAAAAGGGCGAGGTGGCCGGGACCGCTTCCGGGTGTGATGCCGGGCGCGACCGGGATCATGCGGCCTTGGGCAACGCCCGAGCGGACCAGACGGTCCAGGTTGGGGGTTTGGGCGGCTTCAAGCGGCGTGATTTCGCCGCGCCCCGGCACGGCAATATCGCCAAGCCCGTCCAGCACGACGAGGACGAGTTTGGCCTGTGTGGGCAGGGTGAGATCAGAATACAGTGCGTCAAGGTTCATGTGTCGATTTCAGGTTCAAACGCGGTGGGAAAACCGCGGTCATGTCGCCTGGGGTCCGGCGAACGGGGCGGCATCATGGGGACACGCTTCAGGGTCGTCAATAAGTGTCCTTCCTCCCGGGGCGCGGTCGGTGCATCCCGATGTTGCCGGTGATGCAGGTAGGGCGCGTCCGTCCCGGCGCGCCGCCGGAGCATGATGTTTTGCATCCAGTGGGCGGCGGGCTGAGACAGGCCCGCCCTACCAACAACATCGGGATACACGGGGGCGCGGTGACGCTCGAGTCTCACGCAGGGCCTGGTCCGTAACCGCGAAGGTTCGGCCTTCGACCACCGCCCCTCTCATCAGCAATTTCCCTAGTCAAGATTCGACCTTTTCCCTGTATCGCCACGACCGGGGGTGAACTAGTCTTAGGCGTCTCATCAGAAAGTACGTTCCGATTGAGTCCAGTCCTCAACCCATCGAATCGAATATGAACACATTGGTCTTAGCCTTCCAGGCACGCTCGGAATCAGCCTCACCCACCCTCCACGCCTTCGAGCCCATGATCGTCCAGGATCAAGTGATCCATATCCACGCGGCGCAATGGCAGGAAGCGTGGCCCCGGAAAAATCCTCCGCCAAGAAGCGGGCGGGAATGCTTGTTTGAATTCCAAGAGGCGAAAAGTCCTCGCCGCTCGATCCGAAACTGGGGGATCAACGAGTAAGCGCGCCCCGCTCGATTTCATCCGTCCCGCCCTGGTTCGTGTCAGGCGCCGAGCGGGTTCCGCACCAGGGTGTCCTGGTTGGCGAGATGGGGATCCGTGTGCGGGTAGTCGAGTGTGAAATGAAGTCCGCGGCTCTCTTTGCGTTGCAGAGCGCTTTGAATGATGATGTCTGCCACCGTGGCGATGTTGCGCAATTCCAGGAGGTCGCTGGTGACGATGAAGTCCCAATAATACTCGTGGATTTCCTGGAGAAGATTCGCGACCCGGGCTCGGGCGCGTTGCAACCGTTTGGTGGTGCGTACGATGCCCACGTAATCCCACATCAGCCGGCGGATCTCGTCCCAATTGTGTGACACCACGACGAGTTCATCCGCGTTGGCCGCTTGCCCCGACCCCCACTCGGGGATTTCCGCCGTGATTCTTTGGGCGCAGACCTCCTGGACCACGAGCGAGGTGCGATGGGCGCAAACCAGGGCCTCCAACAGGCTGTTGCTCGCGAGTCGGTTGGCTCCGTGCAGGCCGGTGCAGGCAACCTCGCCGATGGCGTACAGCCCCGCGATATCGGTCGATCCGTCCAACTCGGTCCGCACTCCCCCGCATTGATAATGGGCGGCGGGTACGACCGGGATGGGCTCCTTGGTCATGTCGATCCCGAAGCTCAAGCAGGTCCGGTAGATGTTCGGAAACCGTTCCATGAGGAAGCGGGCGGGCTTGTGGGTGATATCAAGCAACACATGTTCGGCCCCCGTGCGTTTCATGACGTGATCGATCGCGCGCGCCACAATATCGCGCGGGGCCAGCGACGCCTGCGCATGATAGCGATCCATGAAGCTTTCCCCCGCCGTGGTTTTCAGGATCCCCCCCTCACCCCGAACTGCCTCGCTGATGAGGAACGACTTGGCTTTCGGATGGTAAAGACACGTGGGGTGGAACTGGATGAATTCCATGTTCGCAATGGTGGCGCCCGCGCGATAGGCCATGGCCACGCCGTCCCCGGTCGCAATGTCAGGATTGGTCGTGTAGAGATACACCTTGCCGCAGCCGCCGCTCGCCAGCACCACCATCGGCGCCACGTAGGCCTCGACGCGCCCGGACTGCTTGTCGAGCGCATAGACGCCCATGCAGCGGAGAGGACCCTCGATCCCGAGTTTCGAGGTGATGATCAAGTCGATGGCCAGATGATCCTCCAGGACTTCGACCTGCGGGCGGCGAGCCACGGCCTCCAGCAGCGCGCGCTCGATCTCCCGCCCCGTCACATCGCGCGCATGCAAAATGCGGCGCTTCGAATGGCCGCCCTCCTTGCCCAAATCGAGTTCGCGGGCGCCACCCGAGGCCGGGACTTCGCGCTCGGCGAATTGCATGCCAAGCTCCATCAACTCGGCCACGCGCGCGGGACCTTCCTCAACGATCGTTCGAACCACCGATTCATGGCAAAGCCCGGCGCCCGCCTGCAACGTGTCCCGCACGTGCATCAAAAAGGAATCCTCGCGACTGGTGACGGCGGCAATGCCTCCCTGAGCGTAGTTGGTGTTGGATTCGGCGCGGTCTTTCTTGGTCAGAATCCCCACGCGCGCGTGGGCGCCGGCTTTCATCGCGAAGGATAACCCGGCGATGCCGCTTCCGATCACCAAACAGTCGTAATAGTGTGCCATGCAGAGAGCGAAACGATCTTACAAAGGTCCGTTGTCAATCAACCGGGTCTTGCCAAAAAAGACCGCGAGCGCCATGCGCGCGCCGGGCCGGACCATTCGAACCGGACGGAGGGTTTCCGAATCGAAAAACTCGGCATAGTCCAGCCGCCCCGAGGTCGTGCCTTCAATGAACGCTTTCACCTGCGACTTCAACTTGGGAGCGGAGACGGGGCGGTCGGCTACCCGGGCGCGCGTCCGCTCCAGCGCTCGGAATAAAACCGCCGCCTCTCGCCGTTGCGTTTCGGAAAGATAAACGTTGCGCGAGCTCATGGCCAAGCCGTCCGGCTCACGCCGGGTCGGAGCCACGAGGACCTCGAGGGGAAAGAACAAGTCACGCACCATGCGCCGGATCAAAGCCGCCTGCTGGTAATCTTTTTCCCCGAAAACCGCGACGGTGGGCAGCACAAGGTGAAACAGCTTGGCCACAACCGTGGCCACTCCGCGAAAATGAGTCGGCCGCGAATCCCCCTCCATCCCTATTGTCACGGATTCCTCGACGACGCTCGTGCTGGATTCCTCGCCGGAACCGCCCCCGGCATACATCTCAGCATTGGAGGGCGCAAAGACGAAATCCGCGCCGGCTTGGCGGCACAGCCGAAGGTCGCGCTTGAGATCGCGGGGATAACGGTTGAAATCCTCGCGAGGTCCAAACTGGGTCGGATTGACATAAATGCTCACCACGACCAAGCCCCGGCGGCCCGCTTCGCGGCGGGCGCGCTCGATCAAGCTCAAGTGGCCCGGGTGCAGAAACCCCATCGTCGGCACCAGCGCGACCGGAAGCCCTTGGCGCCGCCATCGCAGCGCCCGCTTCTGCATCATCGCGGTGGCCGTCACGGTTTGCATGTTGCAAGCTGAATTGACATCGTCCCGAGTTCCAAGACTATTCCTTCGTCCACCGTCGTTTGCGGTGCGTGCGTGGATGGCGCCCCAGCGCGTGACCGGCCATGCGCGGCTGCGCCGTGCCGATCGAGCTCCGTCAACATCATGTCAACCTCCTCGTGAGCGAACCCACTTATCGATCCACCGGATTTTTCGCTCCCGGGCCGGGAGCTGCGCCTCGTTCGGTGTCGGGTGCGATTTCCATTGTGAACGGTCAGCTGGTCTTCAAAACCTCCGAGAACCAGGTCGCGATGCCCTTGGGCGGTCTGACGGTCAAATTCGGCGGGCACGACGGACGACAGCCCTTTTTTGAACATCCCAATACCCCCGGCTGGACCCTCTCCACCCCGGATCTTTCCATTTGGGATCATCCGGTCTTGAAGTCCGATCCGGGCCTCCGCGCTCTCCTGGACCGGAGCAAGCATTCCCAGCCGGCCGCGTGGCGTCCACTTGCCCTGCTCGGCGGGGTGACCCTCCTGGTGACGGCCCTGGTCGTGTGGGCGGTGCTGCAGAAGGATCGTTGGGTGCTGGCGGTGGCGGACCGCATTCCGGTCTCGTTCGAGGAAAAACTCGGGGAACAAGCCATCTCGGGAATGAAAGCGGGCGGGAAGTTCATCCAAAATCCTTCGCTACAGCAGCAACTCGATCAGGTCACCGCCCGGCTCCTTCCCGTGGTGGAGCGTCAAGAACTGAAGTTCAGGTTTCATATCGCGTCCGATACCAACATCAATGCCTTTGCGTTGCCGGGCGGTTATGTGGTGGTGAATTCAGGGCTGCTGGCCGCGGTGAAACAACCCGAGGAGCTTGCCGGAGTCCTGGCGCACGAACTCGCCCATGTCACGCGCCGGCATGGCTTGCGCAACCTCATCCAATCCGCCGGCCTCATGATCCTCGCGCAGGCCGTGTTTGGCCAATGGGGGGGGCTGGAAGGCGTGTTGATCCAAAGTTCCCAGGAATTGCTCTCCCAGAAATACTCGCGCGATTTCGAACGCGAAGCGGATGAAGTGGGATGGAATTACCTCCTGGAAGCCGACATCGATCCCGTCGGATTAATCTCGTTTTTTCAAACGTTGAAAAAACAGCAGGGGGCCATGGCCGCCCTGGAGAATCCCGCCCTGGCGCTGTTGAGCACGCATCCCGCGACGGACGAGCGCATCGCCACTCTCGAGAAAAAACGAAAGGCACTGCCTCCGGATCGAAAGTTCCGCTCGTTGACTCCTCCCTGACATGACCATGCCGACGCGCATTCTGTTCTGGCTGGCGGTCCTCGCGACCGTGCCCGCCGCCTTCGCCGCCACTCCGGAAGAATACCGACTCCGCGCGTTGCGCGCCGAGGGGCGTCCGGCCGAGGGAGCGCGCCTCTTCCACGATCCCCGATCGCAATGCGCCATGTGCCACACGGTCGATGGCAAGGGAGGCAAGGCCGGACCCGACCTCTACGCCGCCGGAAACAAGTTTTCGCGCGCGGACTTGATCCGATCGATCCTGGAACCCTCGGCCTCGATCATGATGGGCTACAGCACCACCGTCCTCGAATTGCGGTCCGGCGAGGAAGTGCAGGGGGTGTTGAAAAGCGTCAACGAACGGGAATTGGTGCTCGCGCAGGCGGGCGGTCAAACCGCGCGAGTGGCCAAGAGCAATATTCGCGCGCAACGCACGAGCGGACTTTCGCTCATGCCGCCCGGATTGCAGAACGCCTTCTCGCTGGATGAATTCACCGACCTCATCGCCTATCTCGAATCGCTGAAACAGCCCGAAATCCAATCGGCCAACGAGGCGGCCACGCCGGTCCACATCGCCGCGTTGGACAAGCCCGTGCGACTGGAGCCGGTGTTCGGCGAACGTTCGCCGTTCTCGCTGCCCGTGTGGTTCGGTGAACATCCCACCGCGCCGGAGGTTTACTTGGTGGTCGAGCAAACCAACGCCGTCGTGTGGCGGGTGGAGCGCCAGGCGGGAACAGAACGGCGCTTTCCCTTCGTCAACGTGCGGTCGGAAGTGTTCGTCACGCCCACGGAAGGCTTGCTCGGGTTCGCCTTCCATCCGCGTTTTCGCGAAAATCGAAAATACTACTTCATGCACGAGTTCATGGAGAACAACCAGCGCTCCATGATCATCGGCGAACGCGTGGCCCGGGAAGACGGCCTCGCGGATTCCGGCCGGGCCACCCGCCGCGTGCTGCGCATCGAAGCGACCACGGAGGTGCATCACGGAGGCGGCTTGGAATTCGGGCCGGACGGCCTGCTCTACATCGGCATGGGAGACGCGGGCCCCCAGGAAGATCCCCTGGGACACGGACAAGACCTGGGCTCGCTTTCGGGGAAGCTCCTCCGCATCGACGTGGACCGCCTCGATCCCTGCTTGGAATACGGCATTCCGGAGAGCAATCCTTTCGCGCGCGGACGACGTCCAGGAGCCAGGCCGGAGATTTTCGCTTACGGACTGCGCCAGCCCTGGAGGTTCAGCTTTGACCCCGCCAACGGAGATCTTTGGATGGCGGACATTGGCCAGGACCGCTTCGAGGAAATCGGCATTGTGCGAGCGGGAGAGAATCACGGCTGGAACGTTTATGAAGGCTTCGAGTTGTTTTCCACCGCGCACCGCCGGGAAGGGGAACGATTCATCCCGCCGATCGTGTCGTTCCGGCGCAAGCACGGTGTCTCCGTGACGGCGGGCTACCTGCTGCGCGGTCCTCCGGCGGCGACCTTCGACGGTGTCTATATTTCTGGCGATTTCGAGTCCCGCAAACTGTGGGGCGTCGCTCAGGAAGGACGGGTGTTGAAAAAGATCCGGCAGATCGGGACGAGCCCGGCCAAGATCGTGGCCTTCGGACAGGATCGAAAAGCGAACCTGTATCTCGTGGGCTACGATTTGGGCATCATCTATCGCATCGATTTTTCAACCGCAGTATTCGAGTAGGGAGAAGGTTTGACATGAAGAAAGTTTCACAAATACATCGTCCATCGATCAGGTCCTGGATCGCGGCCTGGCTGGTGGGAATGACAACCCTTGGGCAGGCCGCTTCGCAAAGCATGACTGTGGTGCGGCTCGACGCGCCCGCCCCGCCTCCGGAATGGGCCTTCTGGCAGAGGCAATTGCTTGACCAAATGGGCCCCGCCGCGCGCGAGTTTGTCCAGCGCTACACCAAGCCGGACGGCACCCTGATCTGGCGGAAGGAATGGCCCGGCATGGATGGCTCCGACGACGGATACGAAAGCTTTTACAATTTTCCGCTCTTCCACGCCTTGGGCGGTCCGGAGGACTTCGCCCCGCTGTCCGTGAAACTCTGGGACGCGGTGACCCGGCAATTCACGGGCTATGGCCAGGTGCATCGCGAGTTCGATGGCTATTACGACTGGATGCATCACGGCGAGAGCTATGTGAATTTCTACTTTTTCGGGCTGTCTGTTCCCGAACATCGCCGCATGCGGGAACGCGCCTTTCGCTTCGCCGGCATGTACATCGGGGAAGACCCGCGGGCGCCGAATTACGATCCGGTCCATCGCATTCTGCGCTCTCCCTTGAACGGCAGCCGAGGCCCCCGTTTCGTGACCACGGAGCTGGATTGGTCCACGCACCGGGACGATCTCGCGCCTTACCCGCTTCCTTACGACGATATCCCGGGCATCACCAGCGGCAAGGCTTGGCTGGACGACGCGCTCTATCCCCGCCTCCTCAGCGTCATGAACGACCGCATGATGCGTGGCGACGTGCCTCTGAATCTGACCGCGTCGAGTCTGGTGCTGCATGCCTATCTCTACCGGGGCGACGCCAAATACCGGGAATGGATTCTTGGTTACGTGGACGCCTGGAAAGATCGCATGCGCCAGAACGGCGGGATCCTGCCCGACAACGTGGGTTTGACCGGAAAAATCGGTGAACACACTGGCGGCAAATGGTGGGGCGGATATTACGGTTGGAAATGGCCGCACGGGTTGTTCAACCAAGTCGAAGCCACCTTGATCGGCGGAGCCAACGCGCTCCTGCTCAGCGGCGACCTCTCCCATCTCGAACTTTGCCGCGGTGTGGTGGAGAGCGTGCGGAACCGTGGACGCAAGGAAGGCGAGGTTTTTCTAGTCCCACACCGGCACAACGACCAGGGCTGGCACGACTTTCGACCGATCAACCCGAGCTACTTGATCCACCTCTGGTACCTTTCCCAGCTGCCCTCGGACTATGACCGTGTGGAGCAAATGACGGACACCCGCGGCTGGACCTCGCTCGATTATCGCAAATCCAAGGGTGATTTCGGCCACGAAGGACCCTGGTTGCGGTTTTTGGAAGGCCGGTTTACGGATTATCCCGCAGCCATGTTGAAGGCCAATTATCAGGAATGCCTGCGCCGGTTGAACATGATTCGGACGGATCGCTCGTCGGTGGACCAGCAGGACGTGCATCATTGGCAGCAGCGGAATCCGGTCGTACTCGAGGGATTGGTGCAAACGATGCTGGGCGGGCCGAATCATATTTATCATGGCGGCCTGCTGCACACTCGATTGCGATACTTCGACCCGGCGCGCCGGCGTCCGGGCCTGCCGTCCGAAATGGCGGCGTTGGTGGAAAAGATAACGCCCGCCTCCGTCACGGTGCGGTTGGTGAACTTCAACCCGTCCGAACGCAAAGAGGTTATTCTGCAAGCCGGCATGTTCGGCGAACACGAGTTCAGCCGGGCCAAGATCGAGGGCGCCAGCGGAGGCGTGATGCCATTGACGGGCACGCGGGTGCGGATTTCGCTGGGACCTGGAACCGTGCAGGCGGTCGAATTGGGATTGCGCCGATTCTCGCGCCAGCCCAGTTACAACGTGCCCGAGTAGGCGAGCCGATCCGCCGCCGTGGTGCGGCAGGCCATTGACGCTTCAGCTTTTGCGCCTCTCGACGCTGCTGAATGGCCGTTTCCAGCAAAAGAACTCCGCCGGGCCGGGGTGCGGAACGGTGAGTAACTTCAGTATCAAGATAGTCGGGAGGTTCATCCCGTCCCAACCGACGAAACGCAACTCAAACTCGTCCCTCCAGGAATCCCAACGGGATTCCGTCGCCGTGGGCATCGCCCATTCCGTGGCCCGTTGAGAAAAACACGACGAAGAACGAGGCCTATCCTCGATGGATCTGGTGAGTGATTCGGGAAAGCTTTATCGCCTGGACGTTGCGAAGTTTCATGAAGGGCAATTGCCGTTGTAAGCAAAAACTCCGCCGGGGCGGGGTGCGGAACGGTGAGTACCTTCAGCATCAAGTTAGTCGGGAGGATCACTCATGAGGGGAGTCTGAGGTTGCGCCTGCACTCGACGATGGCGATGAACGGCGCCAGTCGGGATTCATGGTCGTTCGGATCGATCCTTGGCGGAGGCACCGGTTCCAGACGGTGCATCCAGAGGTTGTCGGTGACCGGGTCGTCGTCGTAACGCAGACAGCCCTGTCTGCTGTTTCGCAGGCTTGCCCAGCCTGCGGGGCGACGAAGGGAACCCGGCGCGTGGAGAGCATGGCAGGGCCTCGTTCTTCACCCGCCGGGCCGACGGGCCGTCGGCGATACGGCAGGCCTCGGGATACACGGGGTTCCGGATGCCCTCAGAACGCGGATTTGTAAACTTTGGTGGAGAGAGCCATGGTGGTGTCCTCCCCCGGGGTCAGGCCGAAATCTTTGCTGCGCAGGGCCGCATTCTTGCGGTACTCCGCGTGGCCATCGGAGAAAAGGAGGTTGCCGCCTTTGGAGTGGATGATGCTGTAAAGTTCGATGCCGTAGGTCTGGCGATCGTGCCACCATGTGTAGTCGGCCCGACTGTTGTCCACGCCGACGGTAACTTTCCAGGGGCGCAAGGCGCATCCATTGATGCTCCACAAAGTCTCCTGAAGAAACGCGATTTCGGCCGGATTGGGAATGATGTCCATCTTGCGACCCATCACGACGGCGTTTCCCATGTATGACGTGATGCTGTTGGTCGTGGGAGTTTCCCCAAAGTTCTTGGACGGTTTGGCGCTCGGGCAGGTGTAAACCTTGTCCGTCGCCAGCAAAGGGCGAAGCAGCTTGAGATAGGACGCTTGAGGACTGACCGCGAAGTCATTCACCTGGCTCTCGGTGACGGGCAGGCGTTGAAAGTCGTTCTCGTAAAGCATCAGGCCGATCCCCACCTGGCGCATGTTGTTCAAACACTTGATCCGTGTGGCCCGCTCCTTGGCCTTGGCCAGCGCAGGCAAAAGCAATGAAGCCAGAATGGCAATGATCGCAATGACCACCAGCAATTCGATCAGCGTGAAACCACGAAAGAAAAGGCGGGATGAAGATTGATTCTGCATAAGCATGGGAAGAATCGGTCTCGTCTCAGTGGAGATACGATGGATTAGCTCAAGATGGGGTGCAGGACATGGCCATGGACGTCGGTCAGCCGCCGGTCCGCTCCGTTGTGGCGGAAGACGAGCTTTTCGTGGTCCACCCCCAGAAGATGCAGGATGGTGGCGTGCTGGTCGTAACAATACGTCTTGTCCACGGCCGCCTGGTAGGAAAATGGATCGCTTTCGCCGTAGGCAACGCCTCCTTTGACGCCTCCGCCTGCCATCCACGACACGAAGGTGTGTCCGTTGTGATCCCGGCCTTTGTTGCCGTCCTGGTTGAAAGGGGTTCGTCCAAATTCCGTGGTCCAGATCACGAGCGTTTCGTCCAGCATCCCCCGGGACTTGAGATCCCTCAAAAGAGCCGCCGCCGGCTGATCCGATGCGCGGGCCATCTTTTCCAAGTCGGAGGAAGGTCCAATGTTTTCGTGGTTGTCCCAATTGCCCGACGCTCCGTTCAGCCCGGATCCACTCCACACTTGAACGAAGCGGACACCGCGTTCGATGAGGCGTCTCGCGATGAGGCAGTTGCGTCCGAACCCTGCCGTGTGGGCCTGATCCAGTCCGTAAAGCCGTCGTACGGCTTCGGACTCGCCGCGAAGGTCGAGCATGTCGGGCACGGCCAATTGCATGCGGGCCGCAAGTTCGTAGGATGCGATGCGAGCTTCCAGTTGGTCATCGTGCCCGGCGGCGGCCTGGTGCTGACGGTTCAAGCGAAGCAGCAGATCGAGTCCGTCGCGTTCCGCTCGCTCAGTGAGAAAGGATTCGGACTTGGGGGGGAACAAATCGGGCGCCGGATTTTCGGCGGACGGATTGAGCATGATGCCCTGGTGAGAGGCGGGGAGAAATCCGTTGGTCCAGGCCCCTTTCCCGGTCCAGGGCAGGCCGACCGGGTCGGGCAGCGCGATGAAAGCAGGGAGGTTGCGGTTGGAGGTGCCCAGGGCATAGGAGACCCAAGCGCCCGCCGAAGGAAAGCCAGGCGCCACGAACCCGCTGGTTTGCATGTTGAGCCCGGCGCTGTGCTCGCTGGTGATCGAGGTCATGGCCATCAAGAACGCCATGTCGTCCACGCCACGAGCCATGTGCGGGAAGAGGTTGCTGACCCACCGTCCACACTGGCCGTGTTGCCTCCATTCCCAAGGGCTCTTCATGAGGGGGCCGGGCACGCTGGTCGCGGAAGCTTTAATCCCGAAATCGACGCGCTCGCCGTGCCGGCGAATCAACTCCGGCTTGTAATCGAATGTGTCGCACTGGCTGGCCCCGCCGTTCATGAAGAGCTGAATGACTTGCTTGGCGCGGGGACGCTGCGGAGGCGGCGTGGGCGCCGCGTGAGCGGAGCGATCCTCGCCGGCGAGCAGCCAAGCGAGAGCGGCAGCGCCAAGTCCGTTGCCGGATTTTTCCAGGAAATCCCGGCGCGACCAGCGGTGGAGAGGGTTAGTCGGTGAAAAGGAATTCATTGCTGTTGACCAGAATGCGGCAAAGGTTGGCGAGGCCGTGATCTCGCGCGTAGGACACGAGATCCTGCTGCTGCTCCGCGGAGGGAGACCGGCCCCAGAGCCGGCGGCAGGCCTGGGCGACTTGGTCCTCGAGGCGGCTCTGTTCGCGCGCGAGTTTCTCGGCGAGGCGCGCGCACTGGCGCAGCACGAAACGGTTGTTGAGCAGGGACAGGGATTGCAGCGGCGTAATCGTGACGTTGCGCTTCGGGGTGATGATGGAGGGATCGGAACAATCGAAGGCTTCCAACAGCGGGTCATTGATGTTGCGGATGGAAAAGCGGTAAACGCTTCGTCGAAAACTGGGGGCGCTCTCCACGTCGAACTTGTCGTAATCAACTTGGGGAGCCACCTCCTGATTCGGATCGTGAAAATGGAACTGCATGACCGAGGGGCCTCCCATGCGCGTGTTCAGCTGGCCGCTCGCGAACAGCAGCGAATCTCGCACAGACTCCGCGTCCAAACGCCGGCGATTCATTCTCCACAGGAACCGATTGTCACCATCGAGGGCTGTTCTCGCGGCATCGGCCATCGACCCTTGGCGATAAACCGCACTGGTCAGGATGATCCGGTGAAGCGTTTTCAAGGATCCACCCGCCTCGCGCAATTCACACGCCAGCCAGTCGAGCAGTTCCGGATGGGATGGCGGGGTTCCCATTCTGCCAAAGTCGTTTGGAGTCTCGCAGAGCCCCCGCCCGAAATGATGCTGCCAGACGCGATTGGCGATGGATCGCCAGAAGAAGGGGTTGTCGTTCGAGGTGATCCATTGCGCCAAGGCGGCGCGGCGCTCTCCCTCCTCGGATCCTTCAGGCGTGGAAGGAAACTCGGAAGACATTCCGGGCACTCCTCCGAGTGCGCCCGGGGCGACTTGCTCGCGAGGCTGGCGCACGTCACCTCGACCGAGCACATAAATGGGAGGCGGTGGCACGGGGGGCTTGTAATTCCGTTGCGCCGGAAAATCGTGGGCGACAGCGAATACCTTCCTGACCGGGGGCAACGCGGCGATCAGGCCGTCGATAAAAAGTTCGAAGTGATGCTTCCTGAGCCGCTCGACCTGATCCGGGGTCCGGCGGTCGTGAGGCAGAAGGACCGCGTCGCGAATGGGAGAAGGCAGTGTCGAGGCGGAGGGAGGTGGCGATTGAGACGTCGTCCATAATCGGAAGCGTCCCAATTGCCTTTTCTCGCCGAGACTGTGTTCGAATCGAAACCGCAGTGATCGCGCCTCGGCCGAGTTCAATGGTTTTGCAAGTTCGAACACCGCGTGGTGGGCGAGTGCCACTTGGGGTCCGATTCCCCAAGAAGTGTTGGTTTGTCCGTCGATGGCTCCCGCCACCGCGCGCCCGCCTTGGTTGAAGCTGGCGGAAGCCTTTCTCAGGGTTGCGCGTTGAAACGTCGCGTCTGGAGTTGCCGCCCACTGAACCTGGAACTCCGTGAGAGCAAAAATGCCGGCGGTACTGAGTCCCGATCCTTTTTGGGGCAGCGAATCGTGAGGCAGGACCTCCAGCCGGAATGCGGTCACCGCTCCCTCGGGCAAGGCCGCTGCGGCTTCGTAATGGTCCCATTCGGGAATGGCGCCTTGGGCGAGCCATGAATCATCCTCGAGTTTTCTAAATTGCGTGCCGCCTTCGGATCGGAGTTGGTGGAGGGGCAGGATTTGCCAATCGCGTTCCTTCGCTTGCAGCCCGGCTTCCCATTGTTCTTGGGTCAACTTTTGCCGGGCCTGCTCTTCTTCCGAGAGCGCTTGCCCCGCGGTGTTGCTGGCAATCCGGCTTTTCATCGCCAGCAAATCCTTGCGACGGGCCGCCACTTGGAGGTCCAGATCGTAGTTACGATCCGTCCTGCCCACGCCCGCGAACACCGCTTGCATCCGGTAGTAATCTCTTTGCGAGATGGGGTCGAACTTATGATCGTGGCAGCGGGCGCAATGCACGGTCAAACTCACGAAGGCGCTCATCGTGTTCGCCACCATGTCGTCGCGGTCCAATGAGAGCGCTTGTCGTTTGCAGTCCGTGTCGTCTTTTTGTTCGACGAGCGCGCTTTGGTTGAAGGGGCCGGCGGCGGCGAATCCCAACGCGGGGATCCATTGCGGTTCGAGCGGGAAGAGCGCGTCCGCCGCGAGTTGTTCTTGAGCGAAGCGGACGAAAGACTTTCCCCTGTTGAAGGAATCAATCACATAGTCGCGATAAGGCCAGGCGTGGAAACGCGGGCGATCCATGCCGAACCCGTTCGATTCGCCATAATGCGCGAGATCCAGCCAATGGCGGCCCCATCGCTCCCCGTAATGAGGGCTCGCCAGCAGCGCATCGACGGCCCTTTCATAAGCATCAGGACGGCGATCCAAGAGGAGTGCATCCAGCGCCTCAGGGGAGGGAGGCAAGCCGAGTAAATCGAAACAAGCGCGGCGATAAAGTCTGAGCAGCGAAGCTTCTGGTGAGGGAACGAGCCCTTGCTCCGCGAGTTTGGCGGCGATGAAACGATCCACGGTTGAGCGGGGCCAGGCCACCAGGTCCTTCGCCGGGGAAGGCGGATATGGACGCCGCAATGGCTGCCAAGACCACCAATTGGAATTCACCGAACCTGCGCTCGCCTCCCCGCTCAGCACGCACCCCATCAACATGGCGAGTGCAAGCGCCCAAAGATGGTGGAGTCGAGGCATGGCAAATCTTCGATGGTTTAAGGGCGGATGATACCATGAGATCGAAAACCCGCGCAACTCAGGATCGCGAGTCCCCAGCGATTCCCGTGTATCCCGATGTTGTTGGTAGGGCGGGCCTGTCCCAGCCCGCCGCCCACTGGATGCAAAACATCATGCTCCGGCGGCGCGCCGGGACGGACGCGCCCTACCTGCATCACCGGCAACATCGGGATGCACCGCGGAGCGTACGAAATCCCTCGTCCTCGTCGAGCTGTGCGGCCCACGCCCCGCGTTTGTCGCCGAGAGGGAGTAGCAGCGACAGAATGAAGTTGGACATGGTCCGGTCGCGCGTGGCTCCCGAAGTGGTCTGTCGTGTGGCGCAGGCTGCCCAGCCTGCCGTATCGCCGACGGCCCGTCGGGTGAAGCACGCGGCCCTTCCCTGCTCTCCACGCGCCGGGTTCCTTTCGTCGCCCCGCAGGCTGGGCAGC
>VHDF01000076.1 GCA_016871495.1 Verrucomicrobiota bacterium
CGAAGCACGTCGCGGGATCCTTGCCCGGATTGTGGATGAACTTCCCCCGACCGCCTCCCGCAGCCACGTGCTTGCTGCCCGCGCCATGGCAGGATTCGCAACCGGTCACGCCCGCCCACTTCAGGTCATGCTTGTGATACTTGCCATGCTCGCTCGCCGCGAACATGCGAGTAATGTTGGTGTGGCAATCCGCGCATGTGTGGTTGCCCGAGTACGACGCACCCTCAATCACAGGAGGGGCCACCACCGCCCGTTGCACGTCCGAACAACCCGTCCCCATCACGATGGAGATTCCGAGAGCCAGAAGGACGGGGGTTCGCCGAAGGATAGCGACTCGGGAGAATTGCCGGACAACAAAGGCCACAAAGCCGTAAGCAGTCAGGCGGCGGGCTGTTTGGCGAGCCATGCTGAAATTCATCCTGCCAGGGTCGCTTGGATTTTGCAAGACACCGATCAGCATGATGCTGTGCGTCCAAGAGTACATTTCGCTCCCCGGCAGACTCTGCCATCTTCCCGTCCATGCTAACGGAGCTAGCCCCGTCCCGATCAGCAGCAGTTCTCATTTTGGTGGGTAGGGCGCGTCACTCCGTGCGCGCCGCCTTTGGAAACACCCGGTTTCGGCGCGCAGCGGAGTGCGCGCCCTACCTTGATCAGTCAAAATGAGAACTGCTGCCCGATCGGCTTTCGCCTTACAATACTGGTGTCCCTGCGTTTTCGCCTTGGGCATCTCCGTTCTCGGCGCCGAGTGGACCCAATATCGGGGCCCCTATTTCGACGGTTCCACGCGTGACTCCGTGCGGGTCGATTGGAATAAGACTCCCCCGAAAACCGTTTGGAAAGTCCCCCTCGACCCCGCCCTTTCCTCGCTCAGTGCGTCCGCCGGCAAGGTCTTCACCATGGTCCGGCGGCGGGTGGGCTCGGAGGATCGTGAATTCCTCATCGCACTCGACGGCAAGACAGGCCGGGAACTCTGGTCCACCAACCTCGACCTCGCGGATTATCCGGACGGCGGGGTCGGCAACGACGACGGACCGCGCTCCACACCCACAGTTGAGGGAGATCGCGTCTATGTCTTCTCCACGTATCTGCGGTTGCATTGTTTGAACCGCGACACCGGGGCATTGCTGTGGAGCCGCGATTTCGTGGCCGAATTCAATGCTCCTGTGGCGCATTGGCAAAACGCTTCCTCGCCGCTCCTGGTCGGTGACTTGCTCCTGGTCAACGGCAATGCTCCGGGCGGACGACTTTTCGGCATCCGCAAAACCGATGGCACCACCGCATGGCGAAACCATGACGATGCGATGACCCAGGCCACCCCGGTCTTCGCCACGATTGCCGGACGTCCGCAGGTCGTATTCTTCACCCAGTCCGGGCTCGTTTCTGTCGTCCCCGAAACGGGGGCGCAACTTTGGCGGCATCCCTTCAACTTCAGCACGTCCACGGCAGCCTCTCCCGTCATCGCCGGCGATCGGGTCTATTGCTCCGCCGCCTATGGTGTGGGCGCCGCGACGGTGCGGATTCAGGACAACGGTTCCAGCCAGTCGGCGAGCCAAGTCTGGCGCACCCGGGGCGCCAATCAGAATCACTGGGCCACTTCCATCGAACACGAAGGTTACCTCTATGGCATCTTTGGCCAGTCCATCGTCTCCTTGCGCTGCATCGACATGGCCAACGGACAGCAAGTTTGGGCTCAGTCCGGCATCGGTCGCGGCGGCATCATCAAGATGGGAGACCGCATTCTGGGACTGACCGAAAGCGGGGATTTGATCCAGGTCGCCTTCAATTCCGGGCGCTACGAGGAACTCGCCCGCTTTGGCGCCGTGCGGGGCAAATGTTGGAACATTCCCATCGTGAGTGACGGACGCATTTACGCCCGCAGCACGACCGAAGCGGTTTGCCTCGATATTGCCGCCTCCGCGCCGGCCACACCCCTGCAACTTCTCGCGGGCCTGCGCCCGGATGGTGGCATTGAAATTGTCGCGACCTCCAGCGAGGGCCCGATCGAATCCTCCCGGGCTGGACGTGTAAACCTCCTTTTTTCGGACTCCCTCGAGTCACCCGCCTGGAACCGCGTTCCGATGGCCCCGATCGCCCAGGACGGGAAACTCCTCTGGCGCGAACCCACCCCTTTGGCTCCCTCCCGCCGATACTACAGGACTTCCGAAACGCCCTGATCGAATCCGGATTTCATCCCCCCGAATGAATGGCTTCCCAGATTCCCACGCCGGGAAAGGGCGGAACTCGCATGGCCGCAGCGCCTCCCTCGGACGATCCTCGGATGGGTTCACCCTAATCGAATTATTAGTGGTGATCGCCGTCATCGCCATCCTGGCCTCGCTGCTGCTGCCATCGCTCGCCCACGCGAAAGAGCGGGCTCGCCGCACCTCCTGCCTGAGTAACGTCCGCCAGTTCCTCCTGGCCGCGCAGATGTACGCGGGCGACAACGATCAAAAGCTGCCCCAGGCCGGCACGGATAACCGCAATCCCAAGGACACTCACACGCCCATCCTTTCCACCCCGATGAAGGAGACGCTGCTGCGCTACGCGTCCCCCGTCAAAGTGTTGGATTGTCCGAGCCTGGCCCGCTCGTTCGAGCAGCAGGACGGATGGAGGCTGCACACGGATTACGGGATCGCCATCGGTTACCACTACATGGGCGGACACGACAACACTCCGTGGAGCCCGCTCAACAACATCACGAACACCTGGATTTCGCCCCAGAAGTCCAGTGACGATCCCACGCTGCCCCTCGTCGCCGATCTGAACGTTTATTGCCCCAGCTTCCAGCGGATTCTCGCGCCTCATACCGCCCGCGGGGCCGTGGTCAAAGCGGAACAATATTTCGAGGATCATCCGGTTGCCTATGACCAAACGGTTGTTGAAATCGGAGCCCGAGGAGGGAATGTGGGGTTGCTCGATGGATCGGCGCGCTGGAAAGACATCCGCGAAATGAAGCACTATCGAGCCTCGCAGATTTGGGGAGCTGACGGCGCGTTCGGCATGTGGTAGAACTTTCCGTGATTTGAACTTCATAACCGCGAGTGTCGTGTGGCTCGCCACGCTGGCCATGCCAGCGGCGGCCACGTTGGAATTGATCGTGCAGGATGCCGCCAGCGGGAAGGAAATGCCCGCTCGAATTCACCTGCGCGACGCCGAGGGCAAGGTGGTGCGGGCTCCTGGTTTGCCGTTTTGGCGGGACCACTTCGTCATGCCGGGGAGGGCTCGCGTCGAATTGCCCGCCGGTCCTTGCACGATTGAAATCGAGCGTGGACCCGAATGGTCGGTCTTCCACACCAATCTCACCCTTTCCACTGCGGGACAGACAAATTCCTTTGCCCTGCGCCGGCTTTTCGATCTTCGCCGGGAAGGCTGGTACGCCGGCGAGACCCATGTCCACAGGCCTCCGCACGAGATGGAACTCTTGATGCAAGCGGAGGACCTTGACGTCGCCCACAGCATCACGTGGTGGAACACCATGGCCACGTGGAAGCCCCGTCCGGATCCATCGCCATGGCGGGACTTCGACGGCGGGCGGGTGTTCCATGATGCCAGCGGGGAAGACGAACGCGACGGAGGCGCCCTGCTCTTCCTCGATGCCTCCAGGCCTCTCCCCATCACGTCTGGCACCAAACATTTCCCCTCCTCGCTGACCTTCGCGAAGCAAGGAAGGGCGAACGGCATTCAGTGGATCGATGCGGAAAAGCCTTTTTGGTGGGATTTTCCCATGTGGATCGCTCATGGGGTGATCGACACGGTCGGGCTCGCCCACAACCATATGCACCGCGGCGGAGTGCTGAACAATGAAGCCTGGGGACGCCCCCGACCGCCCGGCCCATACCCCGGGCCGCAGGGCAATGCTCGCTGGACCCAAGACATCTATTACCACGTGTTGAACGCGGGGATTCGGCTGCCTCCCAGCGCCGGCAGCGCGAGTGGTGTGCTGCCGAATCCGGTTGGATACAACCGTGCGTTTGTGCATCTGGAAGAGCCATTCACATGGAAGCGCTGGGCCGACGGCTTGAAGGCGGGACGGAGCTTCGTCGGCAACGGTCCCCTGTTGCGGGTCAAGGCCAACGGACAATGGCCCGGCCACGTCTTTCGCTTCACGGGACCCTCCAAGATCCGCTTGGAAGGCAGGCTCGACTCTCGCGACCCGATTGCCGCCTTGGAATTGATTCAACGGGGCAAATCGACCCGCATCACGTTGCCTTCGGAGTTTGAGGCGGAGGAGAGCGGGTGGTTTCTGATTCGCGCCATCGCTGATGTTCCCCACACGTTTCGATTTGCCTCCACCGCGCCATTTTACGTGGAAGTCGCGGGCAAACCCATGCGTCCGCATGCCGATTCCGTGGACTTCTTTCGGTTGTGGTGCCGCGAGCGCATTGACTATCTCGAAAAAGTTCCGGATCTCGATCCGGTCCGACGACAGGAGGTGCTCACGCCCTGGAAGCAAGCTCTTGAGTTTTGGTCACGGCGGCAGCCTTGATTTCGTGGGTTCAAAACACGGGACCCTTTTTCCGTGGCCGCCCTTGGGACGAGTGCGAATGCAGACTCCTTGCTGAGCCGTCCCTGTCTCCGGTGTATCCTCAAGTTGTAGGGGCGGAGCGCGGCTGTGTCCGAAGGATCAGCCGCAGCAACGTCGCCTGGCATAATATCGTCGATCGTTCTTCCCCCGCCGCAACCGCGACCCGCTGCGGCTGTCTTTCAGCCCAGCCACGCTCCGGCACTGCCCACGCATCACCGACAACCTGTGGATGCACGGCCCTGAATCCGGGCCATCCCTCCATCGTTGCAAATCGCCGAGCCCGTGCCCTACCATGCGTCCCTCCCGCGGGCGCTCCGCCGTTCGACGGGCGCGGCATGGCCGAATACAAAGTCCAGTTTGATATTTTTGAGGGCCCCCTGGACCTCCTGCTTTACCTCGTGAAGAAGGAGGAAGTCGATATTTACCAGGTCAATCTGACCAAAATCGCCACTCAATTTATCGAATACATCGACCTGATGCGCCAGCTTGACCTCGAGATCGCGGGCGAGTTTCTGGTCATGGCCTCCACGCTCATGTACATCAAGAGCCGGGAATTGCTTCCCGTGGACCAGCAAGCCGCGCCTCCCGAAGAGGAGGAGGGCGAAGACCCCCGCTGGGAGCTCATTCGGCAACTGGTCGAATACAAGAAATTCAAGGATGCCGCGGCGGGCCTCCAAACCAAGGAACACCTTCAGGAATCCCTTTACAGCCGCCTGCCGTCCCAATCGGAGTTCGAAGCCGAAACTCCCAAATCCCCTGTTCAAATTTCCATTTTTGAGCTGGTTCGTGCGGTCAGCAGCATTCTCAAGCGATTCGACTCCAGAGACTCCACCAGCGAGATCATGGCGGATCCCTGGACCGTCAGTGAAAAAATCGAATCGCTTCGATCCATGTTGGAAACACGACCCCGCTTTCGTTTCGCGGAATTGTTCGACCAAACCACCTCGCGAGGGGAAGTCATCGTCACGTTTCTGGCGTTGCTCGAACTCATCCGCCTCAAACACGTCGGGGTCGCCCAACCCGAGGCCTTCAGCGAAATCGAAATCGTCCGCTCCGACTCGCAAACCCCGGAAACGCTCTCCGTTCCTGAAACGCCCACGGCGGCGCCTCAGAGGATGCCGTCCATTCCTCCCATCGCTCCGACAACCTAAACCCATGGATTTGAAGTTCATTCTCGAATCGTTGTTGTTCGCCTCACCCAAACCGCTCTCGGTTTCTGAATTGCGAGAGGTCCTGGCCAAGGCCGCGGAGGGCACTGAGGATCCCCTGGTGTTGAGCTTTCGGAAAGCCAAAGCGGGCGCGGTGGAAGCCGCACTGGAAGAGCTGGCCCGTGATCACGAAACCGCCGCGCGCAGTTATCGTCTCGTCTGCGTCGCAGGCTCATGGCAGTTCGTTTCGCTGCCTGATTTCTCTCCGTGGTTGCGAGCGTTCGTCGGGGTGAAGAACCGTCCACCCCGACTCTCGCAGGCTGCTCTGGAAACCCTGGCCATCATCGCCTATCGCCAGCCCGCGACACGAGCCGAGATTGAACAGATCCGTGGCGTCGCCGTCGATGGCGTCATGCAAACGTTGCTCGAACGGGAGCTGATCGCCGCGGCCGGACGCGCCGAAGTCGTCGGACGCCCCGTGCAATACATCACCACCCAGGCGTTCCTCGAATACTTCGGCCTGCCAAACCTCAACGCCCTCCCCGCCGCCGAGGAGCTTCGCAGGATCCCCGTGGAACGTCCCGAATCGCTCGCCACCGCGGAACCCTCCGCCACGCCGCCCGAACAACTTTCTCTCGACGAGGCGGAACGAGCGCCTCAACCCGCGCCCTCCGTCCCTGAATCACCTTCAGCACCCGCCTCATGAAGATCCGCCCGGCTCGAACCAAGATGGCTGCCGCCGACGGAAAGGGATCCCTGGCCGAACATCGCCAGGCCATCGACGAACTTGACGCTCGCATCGTCGAACTCCTCAATGCCCGCACCCGCCACGTGCTGGAGATTGGCGAGATCAAACGGCAAGCCGGGCAGGAAATCTACGCCCCCCACCGCGAGCAAGCCGTCCTGGAGAAGGTCTGCCGGCTCAACCCGGGCCCCATCCCCAACGAATCCCTCCGCGCCATTTACCGTGAGATCATGTCGAGCGCCCTCTCGCTGGAAAAATCCATGGTGATCGCCTATCTCGGGCCGGAAGCCACGTTCACTCATCAAGCCGCCATTCAACGCTTCGGATCCAGCCTCCGCTACGCCCCCCAGCGCACCATCGCGGACGTGTTTTCCGAAGTGGACCGCGCCCGCGCCGATTACGGCGTGGTGCCGGTGGAAAACTCCACCGAAGGGGTCGTCACCCATACTTTGGACATGTTTATCGACAGCGATCTGAAAATCGTCGCGCAGATCGTTCTCCCTATTTCGCATTGCCTCGCGGGACGCCATCCCCGGTCCGCCATTCGCAAGTTGTTCGTCCATCCGCAAACGCTCGCCCAATGCCGCGGATGGCTCCAACGCGTTTTTCCCCAGGCCGAACTGGTCGAGACCTCTTCCAACGCTCGCTCCGCCGAACTGGCCGCCGACACCGCCGAAAGCGGCGCTCTGTGCGGCGAATTTGCCGCGCGACAGTACCAATTGGCCGTAATCGAACAGGACATTCAGGATCGCGCCAACAATGCCACCCGGTTCCTGGTCCTCGGACGACAATGCAGTCCAGCCACCGGCAAAGATCGAACCAGTGTGATGATCAGCCTGTCCGACCAGGTGGGAGCTCTCCACAAGGCCCTGGCTCCGTTCCGCCGGCACCGGATCAACATGACGAAAATCGAGTCGCGCCCGAGCAAGCGCAGGGCTTGGGAATATTACTTCTTCATCGACTGCGACGGTCACCTCAGCGACCGCAAAGTGGCGCGGGCCCTCGAACAACTTGGCGAGCATTGCAGCTTCGTCAAAGTTCTCGGGAGCTATCCTTGCGCCGAGGATTCCTAATCTGGACCTAACGTCATCCATCCTGGCGCCGGGTCGGGGGACCCGCCCTGCACGCGCTGGGAATTCTCATGGAGGCCGGGTGCCCGCACGCGGCGCAGATGGATGACGCGGTGGAGAGACTGTTTGCCAGCAGCCACCGAGTTGCTTTACGTTGCGGCCTCACCGAACCCGTGCCAGCAACGATGGCCTCGTGAAAAGCAAACCTCAGATTTCGATCCGACTCAGTCTGGGGATGGCTTTCGCGATCACGGTACTGCTCACCTCGGGATTCATCGGGTTCTCCACCTTCTACGCCACCCGCTCCTTCATCCGCGACGGCATCCGCCAGCGCCTCGAGAACATCACGGCCCTCGCCATCGCAAACCTCGACACCCAGGCTCACGCCCGCATTCGCAACCGCACCGACGAATCCTCGGAACCGTACCAGCGCATCAAGCGCTCACTGCAGCAAATCAGGGCGGTCAGCCGTGACATCCGTTTCGTCTACACTTATCGAATCGACGCCAACGGAAAGATCACGTTCGTGGTGGACGCGGAGGATGCGAACTCTCCGGACGTGAGTCACGTCGGGGACGACTTTCCGGAAACCAGTCCCTTGGCGCGCACGATTTATCTGAGGTAAAGCGCGCCTCGTTCTGAGGATTCCTTCACGACCGACAAGTGGGGCACTTGGCTCTCGTGCTACGGGGTCGTGACCAATGCCACCGGGGAGACCGAATGCGGCCTCGGCATCGATATTTCGGCCCAGTCGGTGCGGGACTACGAACGCGGCTTCCTCGCCACAATTCTCAATCTATCCGTCATCACCGGGGTCATCGTGCTGGTGTTGAGCATCTGGTACTCGCGGCGTATCAGCAAGCCACTGCTCTCCCTGGCAGAAAACCTCGGACGCGTCCAGCGCCTTGAACTGGATCATCCCGTGAAAGTGAATTCGTTCGTCCGGGAAGTCGTGGTGATGCGGGAAGCCGTGGAAAGGATGAAGAACAGCCTCAAATCGTTCCGCAAGTATGTGCCGGCCGATTTGGTCGCTGATCTCATGGCGCTCGGTCAGGAAGCCCGGCTCAGCGCCGAAAAGCGGGAAGTGACCGTGTTCTTTTCCGACATCGCCGACTTCACAACGATCTCGGAAAAAACGCCCCCGGAACAACTCGTGGACCATCTTTCCGTCTACTTCGACGCGATGACCCGGTCCATCATCGAGAACCAGGGCACGGTGGACAAATATATCGGGGACGCCATCATGGCCTTCTGGAGCGCTCCGCGGACGCTGACCGATCATGCGGTGAAGGCGTGCCAGGCCGCGTTGAAGTGCCGTGACCACTCCCGGCGGATTGGAGCCGAACAGCAGAAGTCTGGAAAGGCCGCGATGTACACGCGCATCGGGCTGAACACGGGCACCGTCATTATTGGGAACATCGGCTACGACGCGCGGCTGAACTACACGGCCAAACCAACGGAAGCTGGATTGATTTCAAGCTCGAGCTGTCACAAAATCGCGGTCCGCAGTTTCCATGCTGAAAAGCCATGAATTCACCGTCCTCCAACCCCTCCACTTACTCCCACTGGGCCTCGCGATTCCTCATCGGTCGCAATCCGAAATGGACGATGGTTCGAGTGCTTTTCGTCATGATCACCAGTTACATTCTTTTTGGTCACATCCTTTTGCCGATCCGCGTTACCGGCATCAGTATGGAGCCGAACTACCTTAACGGCAGAGTCAACTTCATCAACAAACTGGCCTATCGGTCCATCCCCCCACAAAGGGGGGATGTCGTCGGCATCCGGACCCAAAGTGCTAAAGCCATTTACATGAAAAGAGTCGTCGCGCTGCCGGGTGAGAAGGTCGCCCTTCGAGCCGGCATCGTTTACATCAATGGACAACCCCTCGAAGAACCCTACACCAAGCCCAATCCCTCCTGGAATGGAGTCGAATTAAGACTCAAGGACCAAGAGTATCTGGTCATCGGAGATAATCGCACCATGCGAATGGATCAGCATGACTTTGGCACCACCGATATCACACAATTCGTCGGGAGGGTTCTGTTCTGAAGATTGGCCTCGCCATCGCCTTGATGGCCGCCGGTTTGGCGGCCTACTGGCTCCTTCGCCCCACAGATGAGGAGCGCATTCAAAAACAGCTCAGCACCCTCATGGCCGCGTTGAACCTCATGCCTTCCGAGGCTCCTCTCAAACGGCTCCATCAATCCGGCACCGCCGCGGAATGTTTCACGCTCGAGGCCACCGTGGAGGTTCAAGGCGCCGGGGAGGCGGGCTCGATGCAGGGACGCGGACAAATCTCCGAGGGAATCCGAGCCGCCCGCATGACGTTACAACAACTCGAACTCGATGTCCGCGAGACGGAAATCGTAGTGGATCCTTCTTCCGACAGCGCGGAAATGAAGTTGACCGTTCGGGCCCGCGTCAATGCCGACCCCTCCGTCGCCCTCCATTTTCTCCGTCTGCAATGGATCAAGACCAACTCCACCTGGTTGATCCACAGAGTTGCCTCCTCCAGCCCGTTTCGACGCGTGGATACACCTCGCTAAAGCACAACCTTGATGCGTCAGTTCCGCTCAATGCGGACTTTGGTTCATCGCTCAATCCGCGGCCAAAAAGAGCACACGCTCGGCATGCAGGCACTCCATCTGGACAAGAAGGCGCATTTCGACGACGAAGGCATCAGCTTTGCCTTCTCCACCCAAACACTTTAGGTAGAACAGAACTCCGAATGGCGCCTGCACGCATCCCCATGGAGTTGAACCACCCCTGATCACCACCTCGGGCATCGGCGTGGAGGTCGAAAAAAAGTTCGAACCATTTGGACCCTTTTGGCGTAAGTTCAAGAGGAAGACCTCCAGGTCTCCGTCCCATGAATATCAAGCCAAACCTCCCCAAACATGAGTGAAGGGTGGCTCCATTCGATCCGAGGCCTCTTCGAAGCCAGCGATGAACAAGCCATGTGGCGCGTTCAACACACCTCGGATCACGAGGCTTTCGCGTGGCTCGTCCAACGATGGCAGCCCCGCATCCAAAGGCTCTGCATCCGCATGCTGGGCGATGAGCATCGGGGCCAGAACCTGACCCAGGAAACCTTCCTCCGACTCTTCGCGCACCGTGCCCAGTACCGAGCCGAATCCCAATTCTCCTCCTACCTCTGGCGCATCGCCCTGAACCTCTGCCACGACGAAATCCGCAAACGCACGCGACGCGCCGAACTCCCCTTGGAAGGTTACGGCGCTCTTTTCCTGCTCAACGTAAGTTTCCCTCTCAAACCCGCAGCCACCCCGTCCGAGGAGAAATCGGAAAAGATCGAAGACAGCGAATGGGAGCGCACCCGCCGGGAAATTTACGGTCGCGACCCGGATGCCTCTCGCTCCGGCTCCACTTTCTTCAAGATGGTACCGGGTGAAATCGACATGGGCGGGCGTGCACGCACCGCCCGCTACGACGCTCAACGCGTGGAGGACTTGAAACGCGACCTTCTTGAAACATTGAAGAACGCCGCCAACCTGCGCGAGGTCAAGGCTGATGAAGCCATCACGGTCGTCGTTCTGGGTCCCAAAGCCTCAAACAGTGACAAATCTTCCAGCCCCAAGAAACAGGACGATTCGCAGCACCGTTCCAAACGCCGAACAACGTCGCCGCCTCCCTCAGGCCAAACCACAATGTCCGTCAGAATCAAGAAATCAGACGCGGAGGCCTTCGCAAAAGGCACTCTGAATTTGGAAGAGTTCAGGTCCAGGGCGGTGCTGAATTGGGATTGATCGTGGTTCAACCCCAAAACACAATCCCGGAGTGAATCGATCAACCTTCCTCCTTCCCACCTTGGCGTTCAGTGCCGCGCTGCATCCGGTGTCCCTCGCGGAAGACACTTCAAAAAAGTCGTCACCCGACAAAACAGCCTACACCCTGTTCAATCCGACCCCGGACGATCAATTGCGGGAAATGAGCACAGACCGGCCCGATCAGACGGAAAGCGCATTCACGGTGGATGCCGGAAGGTTCCAGGTGGAAATGGACCTGTTCACATTCAGCCGCGATCACGACGATGAAGCGGGTGCCGATACCGTCGCCGAGGACTGGTCCGCCGTCACGCTCAACCTCAAGGCCGGACTGCTCCACAATCTCGATGTCCAGCTCATGCTGGCCCCTTACAGCCACTCCCGCACTCATGACCGAACCACGGGCGACCGCACGAAGGCGGACGGTTTTGGCGACCTGACGACGCGGCTAAAATACAACGTGTGGGGAAACGATGACGAATCGACCACGGCCCTGGCCCTCATGCCCTTTGTGAAAATCCCCACCGCCAAACGAGCCTTGGGCAACAACGCGGTCGAAGGCGGCCTGATCGTTCCTCTCTCGGTTTCCTTGCCCTGGGGTTGGTCCATGGGACTCATGACCGAGTTCGACATTCTGCGGGACGCCGCCGACAGCGATTATCACGTGGATTTCATCAACAGCATCACCTTCAGCCACGACATCGCTGGAAAACTTGGCGGTTACGTCGAATTTTTCACGGTGACCAGCACCGAAAACGGGGTGCCGTGGCAGGGGCAGTTCGACGTCGGCCTGACCTATGGCCTGACCGATGATGTTCAACTCGACGCCGGCATCAACATCGGGGTCACCGACTCCGCGCCCGATTGGCAGCCTTTCGTGGGACTTTCCTTCCGCTTCTAGTGATTGCAAGCGGTCTAGGGCTCAATGCCCTCGCCAACTCGCCCGCGCCGAGTCGCTCCCGCCGCGCCGCTGGCCAAGGGTGCCATCGTTCGCTCGTGTCAAACCAACCGCCTCGAACGAGACAAATCAGAACTTCACGTTCTTGGCCGAAAGGGAGTGACGCGGGTTAGTGGCTACTCCAGCCACGCGCCACCCGGTGGCCCGGGCCATTCCGTGCCCTCCGGATGAACGACGTAAACGGTCTGATTCGAATGCGCCCAGGCACGCAGGAAAACCTCCCGCGAAACCACTCGACGCGGCATGGATCGACTGCCTGGATCGTGGACAATCACTCCGCCATCCTCCGCCCTGCCGACACAAACCACGAGGTGCCCGCTGGTCGGACCCGGCTCCTGCTTCAATCGATTGTAACACACGGAAACCGGAACCGGAATGCCGCGCGACGTCCAGGCCCACAGTTCCTCCAAACCCGAGAACCTCGCCGCGTACGCGCGCATTTTCGGAAACGATCCCGCGAAAGCGACGTTGAACGACCAATTGCCCGTGCCCGGCCAGGCCGGATCGAAAACCTCACCGGCCACGAATGGAACGGTGACGTCCAAATCGGGACGCCCAAGGGTCTTGGCCCAATGCCCCAACACCATGCTCACACTGGTCGGACTGCACCAGACCGAGCCTCCCGCATGATCAAGCTGGCAATAGCGAGGCACGGATTGCAATTCATGCGCGGACGCTCCCGGCTCCCGGGCCGGTCCCGCACTTTCGGCATCATTCCATAAACTGACCGCCAGGAACCGAATGGGCGATCGGGCGGATTGACGGGTCGCCGCGCTGGTTCGAAAACGGACTTGATAATGTTTCGCGGGGTTTCTCAGCACTAAAGTGTCGGTTTGAACCTCTCCCCGTTCGTCTTTTTGCCCTCGAACGCTCCGGCTCGCTCCCTCGCCCGGCCCCGCGCACCACCAACCAAGCTCGTAGAAATGCACCGGCGCACCTTCCTCAACGATGCCCGCCTCGAATCGGGCTTGTCCCGCCCACCCAAACTCCATATTCCACGAGAGGATCAATTCCCGAAACGGCGCCGCCGCCTGCACCGTGGGCGAAGTCCACACCCACTCCTGGCGCGCGTCGTCCCGAACGACGTCGAACGAAAAGAAATCCTTCCACGCCCGGCATTCACTGGAGGCTTGCCCCGGCACGATGAGAAACCACGTCGTAAGGAAGACGGCCAACGGCAACCAGCGATGGGGCCTCCGCCAGTCGTCCGTCCGAGCGCGACGGTGCTGAAAGCCGGCCGTTGCGGGTCGCGTCGGCGGCGAGGGAGAAACCATCGATGCTCTCGCGCCAGGCGGCGTTGCTGCGGCTGGTGTTTCGCCCCCAACCGCGACCCACCCGAGTGAGGTCGGGCAACCCGCCGGATGAACACGCATTGAACCACACCGCCTCGCCGTTGGCCCGGGCACAATCTGGCTCAGGAGCCGAACAAAGAATGGAGGCCATTGCATCATCGGCCTCGCGCTCCGGTTGTGCTCCTCGCTGGCGACAACAACCCTCCGATCATCCCGCCGACGAATCCCACCGCGTGCGCGAGTTGATCGCTTCCCGGCTGCAGCCCCAGCAACACAAACAACGCCATGCCTGCGATAAGGGCAATTCCTGGGCGTCCCCCGCCCCGCCGCCCCCGCCATTGATCACGCAAGGCGTTTCCCGCCAGCAACCCCGCCGCCGCCAGCACCATTCCCGAGGCACCCACGGCCACGAACGGACGCGGGTGAATCAAAAATCCGGCCACGTTGCCGAGCGTTCCCGCAGCCAACGTCAGCGCCAGAGCCGTGAAGGCTCCGTGCATCCCCATCGCCAGCGCCAAAAGCACCAGTCCCAAGGACAGATTGGCCGCCAAATGCCCGATGTCCGCATGCAGGAAAACCGCCGTCAAGAGCCTCCACCATTCCCCCTCCGTCACAGCGGTGCTCTGGGCTGACCACAACCCGGTCAAAGTTCCGCCCGTCCTGGCGTCGGCCCAATGGATCATCACCACCACCGTGGCCCACAGCAACGCCGCCGGATGAAGCGGAACCCGTGCTGAATCGATCGCCGCTTTCCAACGCCGACGCGGATTCTCCCGCTCATACGCTTGGATCGCCGCGCGAGCCCGGGAATACTCGAACCCGGGCACCCGCAAGGCGAAGGCTCTGGATCCCCTTTCCGAATCCAACTCCACCAGCACTTCGATGGACTGGCTGGCCAGGACCAAGGCCCAATCCATCGCCACTCGTTTCGAGGGCGCCGCAATGGTTTCAGCCTCGAAGCTTGCGTCCAGCGCAAGCGCGGTGGGCGTCGAATCCGGGCCTGGAGATTTTGGCTGCAACGCGCTTACCATTCTCGACAACCCCGCCAACGTCAAATCTCACTCTCCATCGTCATTCCACCCCTGAGCCGCGACTTCGCGATAATAGGCCAAGGCCCGGTCATAGGCGAGCCGCGCTTCGTTCCGTTCCGATTCGGCGATGCGAGTGTGCTTGGTTCGCCAAAGTTGCTCGATCACCTCCCCGCACCAGCGGGCACTGGCTCGCGAGGCGCGAATGGGACGTCCGTCCACAAGCGCCTCCACGGGGTTCGTGTGCAACTGCGGAAATTGCCGCAGCGCAATCCATGAACTTCGCTCGATCTCCACGGTCCACTTCAATTCGTGGAGGGCTCCGTCCGCCGGAACGATCTTCTTGGCCACCGCGCGCCCATTGACAATCAGTTCCACTTCGCGCGGCGATGGATCCACCCAATCGCGCTGGCGGGCCGCGTGCAAAGTGACGGTGTCTCCTGTGAACCGTCGCGTCCCCGCGACCTCGAGGGTGCCATGCGCCACCGCCTTGGGCAGATGCGGCGCGAAGGCGACACGCGCGCGCACCTGAACCGGGCCCGGCTTCTCCAGCGACACCGTGCCTTCACCCGGCGAAATGCCGTTTACTCCAAACTCCAAGGCATGGGCGAAACCATCGGAGACGTAGGATTTTCCGCGGGCCAGATTCTCGCACCAGGCTTTGAAATCGAGGCGCCGAATGCTGCCCATGCGCACATAAACCCGTCCCTGTCCGACCCGCTCGCCGCTCATGCATGGAAAATCGGTTTCGCCGCTGGCTTTGAGAGGGAGACCGCAATTCAGCAAATGATACCACATGTTCCATTCTGCGATTCGCGGGGTGTTCATCGTGCTGATGAAATCACACAATCCCAGGAACGCCGTCACCGGGATTTCCATCGCCCCCACTCCGTTCATTTCGGGCACCGCCCGATTGGGCAACTGTTCCGCCGCACGCTGATGCGCGGTAACCAATTCGGATTCCGTAATCTGTCCGTCACGATCTCCGTCGGCGGCCCCGAACGACTCGGGCAAGAACACCGCTTTGGACTCGTCCCGCCCCAGAACGCCGTCTTGATTCGCATCCCCGGCTTTCAGCAAACGGCGAGCGGCGTTCACCGGATGGATCTCCAACCCGCTGGCCGAATGCGCGTATCCTGTCACGCCGCCTTGATCTTTGGCCCAACGCAGCACGGGGGCGGTCCATGTGGGCCATCCCTTGGTCTTCGTGCCTGCGGAACCCGGATACGACTGGTCGCGAAGCCCAAGCAAACACACGTGGCCCAGGGCTTCCGATCCAAAACCACTGATTTCCAGGTCATACTTGAGGATCTGGAAAGGACGGCTCAAACGATGGACCCCGGGGTCGAAGAATTGCCGTTGATAATCGAAGCACGGACCCCAGGTGAGCACGCATCCCACATTGAGTCCCTCCCCCTGGACTTGGAGAAACATGTCCTCGGGGGTCACGCCTTCGGACGGTTTCGTGTAGTGCGCGCAGCCCGCGCCATGGATATGATGATCCCCGCTGTAATAGCCATGCGCTGCGGGATCGATCCACCGCTCGAGCCGCGCCGAAATCTCCCGACCCTGTCGCCGCGACACTTCCACGGTTTGAAGCGTCCTTCGGTACTCCGGCCCCCTCCATGCCGTCAATGTCAGCCTTCCGGGCGGAAGCCACACGGTATCCCCATCGCGACGGTAAATCTGCGGCTGAAAATAAAGGTCTGGTGCGAGACGCTTGGCTTGAGGCGGAAAGACCCGGCCCTGCCCATCCGAAAAAACAAGCGACGCTGCCGCCGGAGACCCATCATGGTCGCGCAACCTCAACCGCACCGCAACGGCCGGTGCGATGTCGAACAAAACCGGCGTCTCCCCCCGAAATCCAAGGTCCTGCGTCGATTGGCCGATCTCGAATCCCACCACGGCCTCGCGCTTGCCCGCCACGGAAGCGTAGGCCAGCAACAACGCGTATTCGACCTCGAGCCCGCTCATGGCTCCAGTCATGGGCGGCAACCCGTACATTTCCAAATCCAGGAAACGTTCCACATGGGCCTCAGCCTCTGCGGTCTCCAGAAGATGAGTCCGCTGCATCCGCTCTGCGCTCAGCCGGGTCATGCCCGCGTATCGAGGACCCGATTGAGGACTCACCGGTCGCAACTCCTTGGTCACCGTGCTCCGATTGACTATTTTCACCACCAGAGGCATGTAGCCGGCCTTTTGCAAGCGAGCCGGAGCCGGTCCTCGCTCCACCCGCAACCTGGATTCGGGGTTGATGGATACTTGCAACGCCACCTCGGTATCCAATGCCCGCTGCAAATCCTCCGCATCCCTGACGGTCAAGGCCGCACGAATCGACGAGGCTGCCTCCGAACGCAACGGTTGCCCCAGGAACTCCAGCGCTTGCCGCAGTCGTTCCACATTCGACGCCAGGGGCTGAAACTCGACGGGAACCGGCTCCAACTCAGCCGCCCGAACAACGTCCAACCCCGCCAACAATACCCCAACCAACACGGCCGAAGCATGCGCCGTGGCCTTGCGCAAACAGCCCCTCGCCGCTTGCATGGAGCGATCCCATGGCACAGAGGAATTCAAGGTATCGAGCATCCGGGAGCCATCCGCGGCTTTTAAGGCTGCGGCCTCAATCGGTAAAACCGCATCGGCCACACCACGGCTTCAGGAGACGTTATCCGGAAGATCCCGGACTCAACCCGATGGCGGCCCAAAAGTGTCCAGGACTCAAAGTCTGAGGTCGCCTCCAGCAAATAATCGCCCTTCGGAAGCGACTCGGACTCGATCAACAAATCCCGCTCTTGCAGCCGCGCGACCAATGTGATTTTCACGGGCTGAATCATCGAGTCCACAATCAGGGTCGCGGGCTCGCTGGTGGTCCGCCCAAGACTATTGCTCACCACCAGGACATAATCCCCCGCTGACGAGGCCCCCTCCACCGCGACCCGCAGGGTGGCATTCGTGGCATGCGCCACCGGTGAGGAGCGGAAGTACCATTGGTAAGCCAGCGGTCCAGCCCCCGTGGCTTCGCCGACGAACTCCAACACGGTCCCGGGAGCAGCAATCCTGCCCCGGGGATGAGCGAGCAGCACGGGCAAACCTTCGGCGGGAATCACGTGAAGTCCGAACGACGTCTCGCCCACCGCACCCTCTTCATCGCGTACGGTCAGGGTGACCTTCCCTTTGCCCGAGGCGAACGGCTCCGCCTTGAATTCCAACTGCCAGCGGCCCGCACCGCGAGAAAGCCGCAGGCTGTCACGCACCACCAAGTTGGGCGGATCCACTACGGCGGAAAGGATCAGCTTTTCCTGCGCCGTCCGATCGTCGGTCGCCACGATGGAAACGGGGGCCGAGAATGTTCCGGCCACCACGGCTTGATCCAGCACCGGATCCAGTCGCGGCGCCGCGTTTCCGGCAGCCACATTGATTTGGAAGTGACGCGAGGCCGTATGTTGTCCGGACTCGACGAAGAGGCTGATCCTGGCTGTCCCGGCGACTCCAGCCAAGGGTTTCAACTTGAGCCGCCATTTCTCTCCTGTGCCCTCCATGGAAAGTCCGGACGCCGGAAAGAGCAGCGAGTTGCTTGAGAAGATCTGCCAGACCGGGAGTTGCGAACCGGCGCCGGCCAACTCCACCGGAACCACCAACTCTCCGCCTTCCGCGGAATGATTCACATCCGCTAGGGGCGCGATGCCGAGTGCCGGAAGCAAACGGTAGCTCAGGTTGAGCAACCCCGAGGCGCCTCCCACGCCATCCGAGACGATCCAGTAGCTTTTCCCCGCTTCGACCGGAAAATCCAGAAGGCTGCTCAATCCGTCGGATCCCCCGTTGTTGTCGCACATCACCGGCACAAGATCGGACAGTTTCGCGACACCGCCCGTGTAGGCGGCAAGCACCGTGTCGAAAGCGCTGCCCTCCGTGCTCACAACAAGGCGTCCGGATTGAGGGGCGCGATACTCGAACCAAAGCGATGCCCCCCCCGCCACACCACAGTGAGCGGGTTCTCCAGGAAGGCTGGTCGCGCCCTGGGTGTCCGCTTGAATCGACATTTCGAGCGACTCCTCGGCCGGAACTCCCGGACTCGGGTCATCTGAAAAATCCTGTTTCGTCCACGTTCCGCGAGACGGCCAACCCGCCGCGGCAGGCGAATGCAGCGGACCGGAAAGACCGGCCCGCGATCGCGAAACCGTAACCACGACGGTTGAAGAATGAGTGATTCCAACGGCATTCTCGACCGCGCAATGATAGAGGCCCGATTCGGTCGGGATAAAACGCGGTGAATTCGCGCCCGGCACCGGACGCGTACGACCGCGATACCACTGGTAAGTCAACTCGGAATCATGTCCGCCCAGATTGACGGCTCTGACACGAAGTTCAGGTTGATCAACGCCCGTCGGCGGGTGGAGGTGGATGTTCAAGAACGCGGGACTCGGTTGCTCGACGATGAGCGGCGGCCCCGTTGGGGAAAGTGTCCACCTCAGCAAGATCGATTCATCCGAACCGCGAATCGCCGTTCCAATCCGGATGATCAACCGGGTGCCCGCGGTCACGCTCAAGTTCACACGACCATGGGCGTAACCGCCGGAAACGCTATCCGAAGCGAGCAGGGCAAGACTGCCAAGCGACTCGCCGCGAAACAGGTCAATCCGGGTGGGAAGTTCGCTCCCAGCGGTACTGAAACTCACCACCCCCTGGCTCGGGGCGGTCCAATCGGCCCAAACACTGGCGGTGGCACCCGCAGGCTCGGATGCTTCTGCAGGCAAACGACCTGCCGGAGATCGGAGGAGTCCCTTTTCACCCTCCAACAATGTACGGCTCGAAAAGGATTCCGAAAGATCCATCGCCGGAGCGTCGATGCGCACCAGCACAGGCCGGCTCGAAATGGCGCGGCTCCCATCTTGCACCGTGAGCACATACATCCCCGAGTCCTCCACGACGGCCGATGCAATCTCGAAGTTTTCCGACGCGGCCAGCGGGATGGGCAAGCGATTCTTGGACCAACGGAAGGTCGGCGATTGGGCGCCCTCAACCGAGGCCGAGAGTCTGACCCTTGCACCCGCGGCCGTGGTCACGCTTTGCGGTTCGCTCACGAACTTCAAGGCCGTCATCACTCTCAATACGGCCTCATTCGACAGGGTCGCAAGCCCGCTGCCATCGGTCACCCGGCAGCGGAACGTTCCGGCATCGGCCAGTCGAACCGACGCCAGGGTCAACGTGGCATCCGTCTGACCCGGAATTGGGACATCGTTCTTGAACCACTCGTAAGTCAGCGGGGGTTCACCGGTCGCCAGAATGGAAAAAGCGGTGCTTTGGCCTTCCTCCATCACTCTCGAACGAGGATGTTGCACAATCGAGGGAGGGTTCTGAACTCGTAACGTCACCCGGTCGCTGCTCACGGATCCCCCGCGGTTGGACACGGCCACGCCATAGATGCCTTCCTCCACCGCGGAGACCTTCGGCAGGATCAACTGCGCGGCGTTCGCCCCCGGGAGGGGTTCCCCTTGATAATGCCATTGATACTTCAGTTCCTCGCCATCGGCTTCCACCCGAAACACCGCTTCTGAACCCGGCTTGGCCAGAATCGAAACGGGCTGGCGCGTGATGGCCGGCCGAAGGTGCTTGGCGGAAACAAGCACGGAGCGAGACGTGGTCAACTCTCCATCGGTCACGCTCAATGTCAAAACCGCCGTGCCTTCATGCTTGAGAGGCAGGATCAGAATCGACCAAGCCCCGAATTCCCCGCCGATCTCCACACGCGAAGGATGGAGAAGATCCGGGTTGCTGCTCTTCAAACTGAGTCTAAGACCTGAAGGGGGCGAATCGGGGTCCACCGCATTGATGTCAAACGGGCCAGCCGGAACACCGATCCAGGCGTTGATGATGGTCGGAGCGGACAACCCCGGAGGCTTCGGACCGCGCTGGAATGTGACCGAGAAGGTGGCCGATCCCGTTAACTCCGAGTCGTCCTTCACCTTCACTTGGATGCGCACCGCCTTGCCTGGCTCAATCCCTTCCCTTGGCGTGCGCAGCGACAGGGTCGCACCATCAGGGCCAGGCTCGATGCTGACCGACCCCGGCGGGAACACCGGTGTCGGTTCCACAGGGCCAGCCGAGAAACTCAGTCGGCCCGCAGGCGTGTCTTCGTCGCTTACCTTGACGAAAATGGCGGGAATAATCTCGCCTTCCATCACGACCACGTCCGCAATCGGTTCCACCCTCGGCACCGCCCTCCGGGCCACCTGCAACGTCACTCGGGCTGGCTTCGAACTTTCAACTCCGTCGTGCACGGCGTAGTCCAGGAAGTCCTCGCCGCCAAACCCCTCTTCGGCCTGATACACGAGGTAAGGGGGCACACCCGTCAGCTTCCCGCGACGCGGCGATGCCAAAACGGAAAACGCCAGGGCGTCTCCCTCCGCATCCGCGCCGCGCAACCGAACGCGCACGGGTTCGGTCTCCAGGGTCTGCCACGAGTCAGAAAAACCCGCCGGAGCCGTGTTCGCGGGAGCAGACTGGGACAAGTCATAAAACTCCTCGGACGCGAGCAAGTGCGCGCGAAGCGTGTTCCATGCTCGCTCTGAGCCTAAATGAGTGAGCCAGGTCTCAATCTCACCCGTCCGCGGCGCCCGTCGCAGGTACTGATTCAGCCACGAGCTGGCCTGAAAAGTCCGCACTTCCGAAGTTGCCAGCATCCGGCCCAGGCTCTCGCCCGCGTTCTCCTGGAACAAGCGCAACCACCCGCTCGCCTCTTCGGCGGAAGGCTGACGCTCCAGCAAATCCTGGAAAAGGAGCCGGACCCAGCCGGGAAAGTTCCCCCCCGCGAGCGCAAAGTATTCCTCCGAAGCAAGGATTCGACGCAGCCTGGCTTCATCATCGCCTGGAAGGACAGCGGGCGTCTCAAAACCGGCGAGAACCACGCCAGTACTCGCTCGCCGGAGGAAATGATCGACCGCCCGGCCGTACCACCGATTCAGGAACGGCGCGCCTTCCTGCAACTCGAGCGCGAGCTTCAGCCTCCCAGCTTGATCCCGAACCCGCTCGGCGTCCCTGACGCGCTCTGCCTCCGCCGGAACGCGCCCCAGGAGTTGGCGGTAGAGGGCGACCACAAAAAAGTCTTCACGCGAACGCGAGGCCAGGACCGTCAGCGTGAAGGACGCCTCGGCGCTCAATCCCGCCCGATCCGTCACCTTGACCACAATCACGCTCTCGCCGAGGTCCAGGGGAGAGGGCGAGCCGCGAAAGCGCCTTCCCAGCGCGTCAAATGTGAGCCAGGCCGGCAGCCCGCGCGCAGTCCAGGCAAGCGTGTCTCCAGCATCCGGGTCGGTGAAAGTGCCCGAGTCGATTTGAAACTCGAACACGCCTCCGACTTTGACCGATTGCGAGGGAATGGGGAGTTTGGCCACGGGCACCCGGTTGGGCTGCGGAAAGGCCAGAGTCGCCGGCTCACTGGTCACCGAACCGGTAGGATCCGAAACAACCACAGTGAACCTGCCGGCGTGAAAAGATTGAACAGGTTCAAGCGTGAGCCGGCTCGTCGATGCGCCTTTGACTCCGAGCCCGGCATCGTCCGTCAAAGAATTGGCGCCAAATTTCCATCGATAAGTGAGTGGTTCCGTGCCGGTGGCTTTGACTTCAAACACCGCCTGCCCTCCCAGAACCGCGGTCACGGATTGGGGCTGCGAAACGATCTTCAAGGCGGCGGTCACGGGTGGAACATCATCGTCCTTGATTTCGAGTGCGATGGCCGAGGGATTCGCCAGCGTGTATTCGCTCGAACGTCCGAGCGTGATCACCACAGTTTCGGCAGACTCGACCGATTCATCGTTCACGACCTCCACCCTGATTTCCGCACGGGCCTCATCGCCACTGGCTGGAGGTAGCAGCCGCAACGATCCAGGCAGGCGCACAAAATCGGTGCCCGGCGCGGCACTCCCCGACACCGTGTAACCCACCACCAAGCCCCCGGCGGGAATGAGTCCCTTGCACGAAATGACAAAGCGCGCGGGTTGTGCGGGTTCAGCCCCATGGCTCAGGATGGCGATGCTCACCACGGGCAACGGAGGTGGTGGTGGCGGAGGAGGAGGAGGAGGCCCCCCAGCGCCCACGATGACTTTGAATTGCGTGCTCGCCTTGGCACCACTGGCCGCAGTGGCCTCCAGGGTAATCGTCGTTTCCCCACTCTTGCCGGCTCCGGGAAACACCTGCACGTGGAGGCGAAATGTTCCGAAATCTCCTCCCACCACAACATTGTGGTCAGGAACCAAATCTTTGTTCGAGGAGGTCACCTTGGCGCCCGCCAGGCCGCCTTCTTCCTTGAGCCCGAAGATTTCGAATGGAATCTTATCCGTCGATTGCCCAACGGCGACTTGCTGGTCGGCGAGGGTGGAGAACTGGACCGGACTCGATCCCAACGTGACACGAACCCGAAAAGAGGTCTTGGCGGTCAACCCCGAGCTGGTCCTCAAACTCAGCTCAAGGGTGGCGCTGCCGGCCTGCCCCGCGGTGGGAATGATTTGCAAGCTACGCTCCAAGCCAGCTCCTCCCAGCACAATTCCGGAGACCGGGATGAGGGCCGCATTATCCGACTTCGCGCTCACCGTAATCTCGCCCGGATCTTCCACGATGCTGAGCAGGGAGTATTTCACGACGGGAGTCGCGACGCCCGCAGGGGTCGAGAGATTCTCGATCAGTGGAAAGGAAATAGGCGATGCGAAGGCCCTCAAACGGCTTCCAAAATTCGCCTTCTCATTGGCGAGTTGAAACAATTGCCAGTCGCCGGATTCCAATTTCCTCCAGAAATCATTGAAGCTTTGACCGATCTTCGGGGGATCATTTAGCTGCAAACCCACGCGGTCCCCTTCCGCGCCGCTCACCCCGCTGATTTCCACCGTCCAGGTAAAAGAGGATGGCACATCAATCGCCAATTCGGAGATCAACCCCTCATTGTCGCCCGGCAAAAGTGGGAGGGGATCGCTCTGAAAAAGCAAGGTTCCCGGGCTGGGAATCGTCTTGGGCCCCGGATCGATATCGGGTCCGTCATTTTTGTAAAAGCTGATGATCGCCGTCACCCCGGGTTTAGAAGCAAAATCCCCGAAGTAATCGAAGGTGAAATCCGAAATCTTCCTGGGTTCATCGTTGAGCAACCGCACCTCATCACCATACTGGCCTGATCCGTAATAAGCTTTGCGATCTTGCCCGGTGGATGACACTTGATTGTCATAGACGAACAACGTGGGAGTCGTCTGGGCTCGGCCAAAAAGGGTCGACGCCAGCAGGCCCAGCCACGAAATTGTGGCCCAGGCAGGCAAGAATGAGATGAATCGTTGCATAAAAACGCTGCGTAAACTCGGCCAGTTCAGGGCTCTACGGGTTCCCGAGCCTCGACCCCCAAAAGGGCCGCCGGCCGCAAGGTGGAGAATGGGGGTACTGCTCAAGCGGCCGCTCATTCTCAATCGACGGCCGCATGCCATATCAGAAAGCCGCGGATCCCTCAAGCCCGGTTCGATGACCCTCGATGCCAAACAGTGCACCCCAAAGCAGTCTTCGAGTCCCGGTGGACTGAATCGTCTGCCAAGGATCACGCAGGGATTGTCTTGAGAAAGACCCTACCCTGTTCCGACCTGTCCGCGCGCGGCGGAGGGTCTCCGCCCCAGCCGCGCTCACCAAAAGAAGCATGGCTGTTGCTTTCGTCTCTGTGGGACTGTCCTCCACCGGCTCCACCCTGTCCGTTCCAGGAGCGACCGTCGATGGGTAACCGCAAAAAGACCTGCCAGCGGTCGAATCAAACGGACCCGTCCCCGGGTGTGAGGATTTAGGGTTTTGGAGGTTTGGATTTCAAGATTTGGTTGAGTAAAACTCGGACGCATCGCGAAGGATAGGGCTCTGCGGGAGCGCAACGCGA
>VHDF01000077.1 GCA_016871495.1 Verrucomicrobiota bacterium
GCGATACCGCCGTTCCCCCTTGTCGTCACCCCACCACCAGCCCTCCAACGCCCATTCCGCCGCGTCTCAGGAAAATCTTGCCCTCCAAATTCCTAAAATCGATCGCGCCATGAAATATGCGGGCTAGCCCGGATAATTCATCCTGAGCTTGAATCCGCGACATTACGCCGCGTGAGGGCACGCGGCCTACAATCGCGCCTGCCTCTGTGTTTGTAGGCCCGGTGTCCTCACCGGGTGTCCCGTGCATGAAATATGCGGCCTGGTTCCCTTCGTCGCCCCGCAGGCTGGCCAGCCTGCTCAACAGCAGACAGGGCTGTCTGCTTGACCACGACAACCCGGTCACCGACAACCTCTGGATGCACCGATGGGCCTGCGGTGCATCCCGATGTTGCCGGTGATGCAGGTAGGGCGCGTCCGTCCCGGCGCGCCGCCGGAGCATGATGTTTTGCATCCCGTGGGCGGCGGGCTGGGACAGGCCCGCCCTACCAACAACATCGGGATACACGGATGGGCCTGCGCCTCCACCGCAATTGCTTGCGAATTCGATGGGGCGGCCTAATTTGAGCGTCCAATCGCCTCATGCACCATCGATCTATGCAACGCTTCCTCTTCTCCCTCGCCACGACGTGCCTCCTGGCCACGTCAGCTGCCTCCGTCCTGGCCGCTGAACCCAAGGCTGAAGCCAGTCCACTTCTATTCAACGGCAAGACGCTGGAGGGCTGGAAAATCACCGAATTCGCGGGCAAAGGCGAGGTCAAGGTCGAGAAAGGCGAACTGATCTTCCGCGCCGGGGAAATGCTGACCGGGGTGACGTTCACGAATCCCATCCCCACGATGAGTTACGAGATTTCGCTGGAAGCCATGAAGCTGGACGGGAACGACTTCTTCTGCGGACTGACCTTTCCGGTCGATAAGTCTCATGCCACTTGGGTCGTGGGCGGATGGGGCGGCTCCGTCGTCGGCATCTCCAATATCGACGGCCAGTCCGCCGTCGAGAACGACACCACGCGTCATCTCGGGTTCGACAAAAACAAATGGTATGCCTTGAGGTTGCGCGTGACCCCGGGACGCATCGAAGCCTGGATCGACAAGGAAAAAATGGTGGACCTGGAAACACAAGGGCGGCGCATCGGCATGCGCATCGGTGAAATCGAACTGAATGTGCCCTTGGGTCTCGCGGCCTGGCAAACGTCCGCCTCCATTCGGAATCTCAAGCTGACCACGATCCCGTCGGCGAAATAGCCGGACTTGACAACCCAAAAACAGGAAATTCCTCAGCCGTCCGGGCGCTGGTGGACTTGGGTTGGACCGGGTGCCATCGTCGCTTCGCTGACGATTGGTGCGGGTGAACTTATCTTTTCCACCACGGCCGGAGCTCTTTTTCGGTACGACATCCTTTGGTTTTTCCTGCTCACCCTGGTCGCCAAGTGGGTTTTGGTGGTCGCCACGGCCCGTTCCTTTGTGCTCACCGGGGTCCATCCTTTGGAACGTTGGCGGGCGTTGCCCGGCCCTCCGGGATGGTTGCTCTGGATCTTTCTCCTGCTCGCGGTGGCATGCTTTCCGGTCTGGGTGGGATTCCATGCCGGCACGGTCGGCTCATTGATCGCCCACGTCACCGGAACATCGGGAGCGATCCATCACGCCGCTCACTATGTCTGGGGCATGCTGGCGCTTGCCTTGACGATGGGGCTGGTTTTCAAGGGAGGTTATGCCGTGCTCGAAAGGATTCAACTGGCGGTGGTGGGGCTCATGCTCGTGCTCGTGTTGATTTCCCTCTTTCTGATCCATCCAGATTGGGGGGCGATGGTTCGCGGGTTGTTGTTCCCCACCGTGCCTCGTTATCCCGATTGGATCTCCGAGTACCCGGCCATCGCACAGCGCCCGCTTTGGGTCGAGGTCATCACCTATGTGGGAGTGCTCGGTGGATCCGGTTACGATTATCTCGCCTATGTCTCCTATCTGCGAGACAAGCAATGGGGCCGCGCTGGACGCACTCCACTTCCCTCGGCCGCTCATCTGGTCTCGGGCGCCTCACGGGAACGGGCGTGGTTGAAAGTGCTCTACGTCGATGCCACGGTGTCCTTTGCGGCCGTCTTGATCTTCAGCCTGGTGTTCGTGGCCTGCGGAGCCACCATCCTTGCCCCCCAACACAAGGTCCCGGTGGGCAGTAATCTTCTGAGTTTGCAGGCCGAGTTTCTGACGGGAATTCACCCCTGGCTGGGGCCCGTCTATTTCGTCGGCGCCTTCCTGGCCATGGCCGGAACCCTCTACGGCACCATCGAAGTGTCGCCAGCCATCATGCGTGAGTTGCTTCCGCTCGTGGGGAATGGACGGCAGCCGGATTCGGCCGCGTTGCGCACTGGGACGGTATCGTGGGTGGCCGTGGGCGGCTTCGCCGTATTGGGGGCCTCGGTGGGTTGGGCCTTGCTGGGGCATCGCGGTTCCCCGCCCCTTCTGGTTGAAATCCTGACTCCGGCCAATCTCTTCACGGGTGTCCTGGCGTGTGGTTTCATTTCCCTCCTGAATCCATGGATCGAGCGCCGCGCCCTTCCCGAGCCGCTGCGGATGCCCGTCGCCCTGCGGTGGGCCGGACTGCTTTCTGGCTTGTGTTTTCTCGCGCTCGGATTCAAGGCCTATGCGGACCAGGGTCCCCGCCGGGCCATCCTCATGGCGGTCGGAACCTTGTTGGCAGGATGGGCCTGCGCTGTGTGGGCTCGCCGCCGCGCTGGAAGCGCAACTCCGCCGGGTTCCGGTCCAAACAGCACCGGCGATGTCACTCAGGAATCTAAACTATGATCAGCCCATTTTCGCGAAGGATGCTTTGGGTCCTCCTCACCTTGGCCGCGCTCCAATCAGGCGAGTCCCAAGCTCCAGAACGCCCCCGCTCCAACCGCGCTCCCGAACCTAAGGAGGCGACCGGCGCGTTGCTCCTCCAAGCTCAACAGGCGTTTCAGGCGGGCAAGAAGACCGAAGCCCTTGCCCTCGCCACCAAGGCGGTTGAGGCCGAACCCGGCCACCCCCGGCCTTACTTCATACGCGGAAAGATCCACGAACTGATGCGCAACGGGGCATCCGCCATCTCGGATTACGATCGTGTCGTGGCGCTGGACAAGACGGCCATCGATATCTACCAGTTCCGCGGAGCGGAGCGGTTCAAGCTGGGACAAATCAAAGAGGCGGTGGAAGACTTTGACCGCTACCTCACGCTGCGTCCGGATCAAGCGGCGCATCACTGGCAACGCGGCATTGCCCTCTATTACCTCGACCGTTTCGAGGACGGCCGGAAACAGTTCGACCTGCACCAGTCCGTCAACGCAAACGACGTGGAAAACGCGGCCTGGCACTATCTCTGCAACGCCCGGGCCACCCGGGACCCCAAGAAAGCCGCGCAGCAAATCCTGCCCATCCAGGAAGACGGTCGGCCCTCCATGATGGATCTCTATGCGCTCTATCGAGGCACGAAATCGGTCGAAGAAGTCGAATCGGCGATTCGCCAGATGCCCGCGGGTGAGAAAAAGGATCAGGCCGAATTCTACGGCGCGCTTTACATCGGGCTCTTCTACGAAGCCCAGCAAGACTTCGTCAAAGCGCGGCCCCAGCTGCTGAAATCGGCTCGACTGTCCGCCAACTTCGGTTACATGGGAGACGTGGCTCGCGTCCACGTCGCCAAGAAGTACACTCCATGACCTTGACTCCGCTCACCGCCGCAGAACGCCGCCGACTCAAAGGCCAGGCGCAAAAGCTGAAAGCCCTTCTCAAGCTGGGCAAACAAGGGCTTACCCCGGCGCTCACCAGCTCCATCATTCAAACCTTCGCCCACCACCCCCTGTTGAAAATTCGACTCGACGACTTCAAAGAGGAAAGGAAGGAGCTCGGTCCCAAGCTGGCCGAGGCGACCGGAAGTCACTTGGTCACCGTCATCGGGAGCGTGATCGTGCTCTACCGCCCGCCGCCCGCGGACGCCGCCAAACCGGACTGAACCGGCGCGCTCGAAGTGGCAGGAATCGCTTTGAATTCGCGCAACAGCCGGCGGAGTGTCGCGTGGACTGACGTGTCCGCGTCTTGAACCACGAAAATCCCGCAACAGATGTTGTCGGACCGGATCGCGGCGTAAAGATGCGCGTCCTGATACTGCCATCGGACGAATTCGGAAGGAATGCGATGATGGTGAAACACGGAGAACGTGTCCGCCAAGCACCTCCACACAGGATCCAACACAATGGGCGGATAAGCCACGTTCATCGACTGGCTGAAGACGGTTCGGTCCGGATAATGCAAACCGCATGCCAGCACCCCCGGCACGCGGGCATGGTTGGCGATCCATCGATTGAGGACCTGCTTCATGCTCCCGCCACGGCGGCTTCTTCCTTTCCTTCCGGCCTCAACGCCTCGGCGGCCTGCGCTTCCAACCGTGTTCTGACGAACAAGGTGTGCCCGCTTTTGATCTGAACCACGAGGCGTCCGTCCGACTGCTCGATGTCGACACGCTCAAACGATCCTGCCGGAAGCCGGTGTACGAGTTGAGCGGACTTGGCGCTCACACATTCAAGGAACGCCACGCGCGAATCGACGTTCTTGCACTGCCAATCGTAAACCACCTCTCCCTGCGAGGAGCAAATGAGCATCTCATCGACCGCCTTGCGAAAAGCCGCGGCCTGCGGTGCTTGAACCTTGGGCTCACTCGGGGTCACCGAGGATTTGGACAACAATGCCGTCTCAAATTCCCTCTCCAGCTCGTCGGGCGGATCGGGCACGGGTGGATCCGGTTCATGCGCCTCGTCGCAAACCTGCGCCGCCTCCATCAAGAGAGACTCCCAAGATTTGTCGATCGTCTTTTCTCCAGGAGGAATGAACGGGTGAAGCGAAAAGTCCCCCCCTTTGAGGCCAAAGAGAAAATAGAACGCGGTCTCGCCCGCTTTGGAACCGCAGACCGCGTGAATCACCTCGCCGTCTTGAATGAACACCTGACCCTTCGCGTGGGGAGTAGAGACATCGAGGATGGACGAGTTCCTCGCCAGGCATTCCAATTGCAAAACTTCCTGCAATCCAACCCTTCGCAGGACACCGCGAAATCCGGATTCCGGTTTGAACTTCACCAATTCCACCAGCGTGGAGTAGATGACCTGCCATCCTTCCCGCTGGCGGGGCTTTTCGAGAAAAAGTTCCGCTCCGTTCGCGAGGCATTCCGATCGATACGCTCCCGTCGCGTCCCCGGTCAGCACGACTTTGAGCAGTTGCGGATACTTCCTCTGCAGCAATTTCAAAAGTTGGGGACCGTCCACCACGGGCATGTGAACGTCGATCACGATGAGGTCGATGACGTTCCCTTGAAGCAGCTTGAGAGCCGAGGCCGAATCCCGGGCCGTCAGCACCTCCCATGTGCCCTGGGCAAAACCGGCCATCAACTGGCGCACAAGGTCCAGCAGCATCGGATCGTCGTCCACGAACAACACCTTGGCGACGCGTCCTGTCATAGAGAGTTCAATCGCACCCGTTCAAAAGCATTCCCCCGTACTGTCATGGCTCCGCAGATTTCTGATGGCCTGCAACCGGAAGGGCCGCTCATGCCGCTCTCGCCGCCCATTCTTCGCGACATGAACCGTCCCAGATTTCAAACCGGTCACCGAAGCCCGCGGCTCCGAGAAAAGCCAGATCCAGCCTCGCCGCCGTGACGTCGGGCACGCTCGGCGCGAAAGAGGAGGTGATGACGTCGGCGCAGTGCACAATGGCCACCGTGCGTCCATCCATCTCCTCGAATTGAACCGGTTGATGGTGCAAGGCCACCGACTCCAGAATGGATCGAGGCAACCCCCATATCCCGAGCAGGCATCCTCCAACCTCGGCGTGATCAGTGCCGAACACCTGCCGTTCGGCTTCCCACATGGGGAGGCCTTTCTCCTTCGCCAGGACGATGCTTTCCCGAACTTTCGACGGCAGATTCGCCGCCAGCAGCAATTTGCCGAAATCGTGCAGCAAGTCCGCCGTGAATATAGTGCCTGCTTCATCACTGGAGCACTGCTCGCTCTCACCGATCAGTTGCGCCCGCCGCCCCACTTTAAACGAATGCTTCCACAACGCATCAACCGGCATGCCCGGGGACGCCTTGCCCTCGAAATGAGAAAAGGCGTGCGCCAGCAATACCAGCGACTTCGTCGTCTCCATGCCCAGATACATCAACGCTTCAGGAATGCTCGAAACCTGGAGTTGCAATCCCAGCAAAGAAGAGTTGGCCAACTGCAGCAACTTCGCGGAAACCGCCGGATCGCGCGAGATGATCTGCCCCACGGAATCCATGGAGGACAAGGGCGATTGCAATTCCTTGACCATCTGAAAGTAGGTCGAGGGAGGACTGGGTATGTTCTTGATCGACCCCATGAGCTTCATCGCGTGGTCGCTGGGCAGCCAAACCGCAAGTTGAAAGGCCCGATCCAGGGCATACTCCACGGAATGCACTTGCGCTCCGGCGGGCAAGATCTGGTGCGTGCAGCCCACCAGCGTGGCCGCCGCGCGGCTGTCCGCGAGATTGGCCACCAGGAACCGCAGCATCTGGGGATGCCTGGTTTGCATCTCATCCAGAAACTTGACGCCGCTGATGTTGCCCGCGTCCTGTTCGCAGATCACCGCGTCGCACAGCCTCTGACGCAAGAAGACCAATCCCTCCACGCCGCTTCTCACATGATGCATCGACCAGTCGCGTCCGCGTTCGTGAGCGCGATTCTGCAACTCACGAGCCAGCGTGGGCCGCGGTGCGATGACAAGAATGGACTTGATCATAGTTCCAATCGGTTGCGGGGTGCGTAGCCCCCATTATTGAGTTCGGCGGGCTGTCACATCGCTTTAGCCCATTTATCGGCTGTCCGGGGTTGGAGCAAAATCACATTGTCCGGCGGCGGCCAGCCCAGGGCCATCAAGGCTGTCCGCGCGGAATCCCGCACCACCTCGTCGTGATCCTGCAGCAGGGAGCTCATGGGCTCGCACAAGCTGTGGTCCCCGATGCGTCCGAGCGCCTCGACGGCCGCCTGACGAAGATCCCGGTCCCCGTCCCGCAACGCATCGGAAAGGATCTGAATCGCGACGTCATTCCGAAACTGCCCGGCACCGCCGATTCCCCGTTGGAGCCCCCGCATCGAGGATTGATTCTTTCCAATGCGAGTCAGAACTTCTGCAGCGGACTGTCGAATCCAGTAGTCGCGGCTCTTCAGAGCCGCCTTGAGCTCGGGAATGGCGCGTTGCGCCGAATCGCTGCGCTCCCAGTTGCGATCGAGCCGCATCAACGCACTCGCGGCCGCTTGACGAATGGAGGTCTCCGGATCGCACAAGGCGAGGATCAAACGCTCCAGAGCGCGGGGATCCCCAATCTGGCAGAGCGCTTCCACAGCCGTTTCCCGAACATCGTTGTCCGAATCCTTCAATGCCCCGGCCAGCCCCTCGACGGCACGCGCATCACGCAAACGTCCGAGCGCTTCAATCACGGCCTTGCGCACTTCCCATGAGGTGTCCCGCAAGGTTTCCACCAAACGATCCACGCTGCCGGGATCCCCGAGCTTGCCCAGCACCTGGGCAGCGGCCGCTCTCACCGGGCTGGCGGGATCACGCAGGGCCAGCAGCAAGGGAGGCAGAACTCGCGGATCCGGAAACTGCACCATCGCCTCCGCCACCATGACGCGAACCCCCGCGTCATCATCCTTCATGGCCTGAATCAGCACTTGCACCACGCGCGCGTCGGCGATCGTGGTCAAAGCGTCCAGTGCGTGCCGGCGGGTTTGGGAATCCGGATCCGCTAGGAGCGCTCGCAGAGGCTCGATCGCGGGAGCCCCAAGTCTGGCCGCGCTCTTGTATTCTCCAGCGGCCACTTGCATCGCCGCCATCTCCCGCATGTTCGAGGGAGTCCAGCGCAGTTTCGAAAGCGATTTGGCGCTCCGCCATCGCACCGCGCCCCGGCTGTCGGACAACAACCCCAGCAGGACGCTGAAGGTTTGCGGCCCCGGCAAATGCCCCAAGGCCGCCGCCACCTCGCAACGAATCTCCAACTCGGCATCGTTAGCCAGCTTGCACAAGGTCGGAACCGGATTCGACTCCGGATGCCGGGCCAAAGCGGCGATGGCAGCGCGTCGAACTTCCTTGGCCGGGTCGCGCGTGGCTTCCATCAAGGCCAGCACCGCTGCCTCCTGGCTCTCCAGAGCCAGTTTTTCGACCGCTGCAAGACGCGTTGCCGCGCTCTTTGCCTTAAGTTGTTGAAGGGTCCACCAAAGCATGATCGGACATACCGATTTGGGCACTCCCTAGCGAATGCCATGCCGCGCCTGACCCTGGCGGGTCCATTGCTTCTTCAAGTCCCACGTCATCAACGCTTATACAACGAGTGGACATGGTGTTCGCATCTTTGCGACGCGAACCCCATGCCGAAGTCTTGCCCAACATTCGGACGCCCGCTCGTACCGTTCCAGGACAACCTGAGATCTTCGGCGCTCAGGCGCACTTCCAGAACACCCTCTTCGCTTTCCATGAAGTTCGAAGTCTTTGGGAAAGGGACGGGCGGGCGCCGAAGAATTGTAACCGAAGCTTCCTTTGTGACATCTACACTCCCATGCAGATTCCCAATCCACGACCCACCCGACGTGCCTTTCGCCACCCCGCCACCTTGCCACCTCTACTTTGGCTGGCCGCGCTGGGTTGCACCGTGGCCGCCCTGGCCCAGCCTGCCCCGCAAGGAGGCCCGCCGGGACCCCGTGGGGCAGGCCCAGGCATGATGCAAGCGCCCGCGCCCCTGCTCAAGAAGTTCGACCAGAATGGCAACAAAGTCCTGGAGGCGCCCGAGCGCAAGGCCGCACGGGAATACCTCGCCAAGGAACGAGCCGAGGGACGCCTCCGTCAACGCGGCCCAGGCAGACAGCCTGGCGGGGAGAACGTCCAAGCCCCTGAACCCGGCATCCGCATCACCCCCTCGGAAGTTCCCAACCACTCGGGCAAACCGTTCTACGACCCCTCCGTCCTACGAACCTTGTTCCTCGATTTCGAGAACTCGGATTGGGAGAAGGAACTCGAGGATTTCAACAATACGGATGTAGAGGTCCCTGCGACCCTCACGGTCGACGGAAAAAAGTACCCCGGCGTCGGCGTTCATTTTCGAGGCGCTTCCTCCTATTTTAACGTCCAGGAAGGCCGCAAACGATCCCTCAATCTCAGCGTCGATTTCGTCCATTCGGACCAAAACTTGGCGGGCTACCGAACGTTGAACCTGCTCAATTCCCACGTGGATCCCAGTTTTTTGCGCACCGTGCTCTATCATCACATCGGACGGCAATACATCCCGGCGCCCAAGGCCAACTTCATTCGACTGGTCATCAACGGCGAAAATTGGGGCGTGTACGTCAACGCCCAGCAATTCAACAAGGAATTCATCCAGGAAAACTTCGGCACCGCGAAGGGCGCCCGATGGAAAACTCCCGGCTCGCCCAACGGACGCGCCACGCTCGGTTACCTCGGTGACAATCCCGAGGACTATAAGCGCACTTACGAACTCAAGAGCAAAAACGATCCCAAAGCATGGGCCGGTCTGATCAGGCTGACCCAAGTCCTCACCCAAACGCCTCCCGAAAAGCTCGATCAAGCACTCCGCCCTCTCTTCGATGTTGAAGGGGCACTCAAATTCCTCGCCCTCGAAAACGTTCTCATCAACACCGACGGCTACTGGATCCGTTCCAGCGATTACGGAATCTACCAGGATCCCAAAGGCGTGTTTCATCTCGTGCCCCACGACGCCAATGAAACCTTCTTCCTGCCCGGTGGGATGGGCGGGGGCCGGGGCGGACGCGGAGGCAGCGGACCTGGCGGGCCCGGCTTCGGCGGCGGACCCGCCAATCTGCTCGCCAGCCGGATGCTTGATCAAGGCGACCGCTCCGGAGATCGAAAACTCGACAAAACCGAGATGAGCCAATTGGGTGAACTGTGGTTCCAAAAACTCGACCCCGACTCCACCGGGAAGGTCTCCCGGGAACAATTCGCTGACCGCATCGCCTCCCTCATGCCCTCACCCCAAGGAGCAGGGCCAGCAGGGGGGCCTCGCGGCCCCGGCGGCCCAAGGGGGCCCGGCCGCATGCTTGCAGAACCGCTGTTCATCGCCGCCGATGCGGATCGTGACGGCAGCGTGTCGAAGTCGGAGTGGAACGGGCTCTTCGGCAAATGGACTGATGCCTGGGACACAGCAAAATCCGGATCGCTCGACGAGGACCGGCTGCGAACCGGGTTGGCCGGAATCATCCCCCCTCCGAATTTCGGAGGACGCGGGGGTCCTGGGGGACCCGGCGGTCCAGGGGGAGGCATGCCGCGGATCAACGGGGTCGAACTCGATCCCCTCGCCCTGGCAACCAACGAGAACAAACCTCTCATCCAAAAACTTCTCGCGGTGCCCGAATATAAGCAAAAGTACCTCGGTTACGTGAAGGACATGGCGGAAACATGGCTGGATTGGAACAAGCTCGGTCCCATCGCCCGAGGCTATCACGACCTGATCTCTGAAGAGGTGAAACGGGACACCCGCAAACTCGAATCTTACGAGGCTTTTCAGAAGGGAATCATGGAAACGGTGACCGGCGGGGGGGTCGGTCCCGGCGGAGGTTCGCGGATCGGGATTAAGGAGTTCGCCGGCAAGCGACGTGCCTACCTCCTCAATTGGAAGGAGAAAAAGGAGTAACCACAGACCGACAAACCTTGTCAGAACGTTCACTCATGACAACACCGCTCCTCCGTTCCTTGCCTGCCATCATGGCAGGCCTCCTTCCAGTTGCCGCCCAAGACTGGCCTCACTGGCGCGGTCCGCTTGCCACCGGGGAGGCGCCTGGCGCAAAGCCGCCCACCCAATGGAGCGAGACTCAAAATGTGAAGTGGAAAACCAAACTCCCCGGAGAAGGCCACGCCACGCCGGCGATTTGGGGCCCTAAAATCTTCGTGCTCTCAGCCGTTCCCACGGGCCGGAAGATCGAGCCCCCCGCGGCACCTCCGGAAACCAAACCCCAGTCGCTTGCTCAGCCCCAGGTTTTCTTCGGCCAGGCACAACCCCCAACCGAAGGCGGACGCGAGGGCCGGGGAGGTCCCGGTCGTGGAGGCCAGGGTGGACGTCGTGGTGGCCGCGGATTTGGCGGCGGCATGAAACCGGTCGAATTCCACCAATTCACGGTGTCCTGCCTCGACAAGGCCACGGGCAAGATCCTTTGGCAGAAGATCGCCCGCGATGAAGTTCCCCATGAAGGCCGGCACCAGACCGGAAGTTTCGCCTCGGGCTCGCCCCTGACCGACGGACAGTTGGTCTTCGCGAATTTTGGTTCGCGCGGACTTTACGCCTACGATTTGGGCGGAAATCTCAAATGGTCCCAGGATCTGGGCGACATGCGCGTCGCCAACAGCTTCGGCGAGGGCAGTTCTCCCGCGTTGCATGGCAACACTCTCATCGTGAACTGGGACGCCGAGAATGGCTCCTTCGTCGTCGCGCTGGACAAACAAACGGGTAAAACGATTTGGAAAAAGGAACGTGAGGAAAGGACCACCTGGACCACCCCTCTCATCGTGGAGCACGGAGGAAAGCGCCAAGCCATCATCCTGGCTTCGGGTAAAATCCGGGCTTATGACCTGGCCAACGGCCACGTCATCTGGGAATGCGGAGGCATGACAGCCAACGTCATTCCTACGCCGGTCTACGCCAACGGAGTGGTCTACTGCGCCAGCGGCTTCCGCGGCAACGCCTTGCTCGCGATCAAACTCGGCAAGGAAGGAGATTTGACCGACTCGGATTCGATTCTCTGGCGCATCGGAAAAAGCACGCCTTATGTCCCTTCACCCCTGCTCTACCGGGATCGGCTTTACTTTTTCTCCAGCAACAACGCCATCCTCTCCTGTGTCGATGTCAAAACCGGCCAACCCCATTACGAAGCCCAGCGCATCGAAGGCATGCAGCAAATCTATGCCTCGCCGGTCGCCGCCAATGGAAACGTTTATCTCGCCGGACGCGATGGCGCCGTGGTGGTGATCAAAGATGGAGACAAGTTGGAAATCCTGGCCACGAACAAGTTGGACGACCGATTTGACGCCTCCCCCGCGATTGTCGGCGGCGACCTCTATCTCCGCGGGCATCAACACCTCTACTGCCTCGCCGATTCGAAGTAGGCGCAAGGCCGCGGCAACCCTGGGCTGATGAATGCAACCCTGTTGGGGTTGACCGTGCGCGATGTCGCGCCGAAGCGCCCCCAGCTTGAAGGCGGATGGACGGACACCTCAAAAAAATGGTAGCGGTATGAAAGTGAAGCCCGGCTAAAAGCAGACCGAGGTGGGCGTCATCCCGGAGGAGTGGGAGTAGTCACCGCCACAGATGCGTGTGAGTTGGTGGTTGATGGCAAAAATCGAACACCGCCAGTTATGCCTGAGAGTGACTTTGCGGTCGTCCGCACGCCGAACGTTCGCAACGGGCAGTTTGTTCTCGATGAACTCCGATTCACTGACGCGGAGTCTTATCGTGTCTGAACTTCCCGCGCCGTCCCGACGTTCGTCGACATTATGATTACGAGAGAAGCACCATTGGGTGAGGTGTGCGCTGCACCGCCGAATCTCAAGGTCTGCCTCGGTCAACGAATGAGGCTCTATCGGCCTGCCTCGAAACGAACATCCAGCACCGATCTTCTCTACTCGCTCATGTCTGAGCCTGTGAGACAAAACCTCTTCAGGAAGATGGGTGGGTCGACTGTCGGTCATGCCAAGGCCGATGACATTCGGTTTCTTCAACTGCCACTTCCCCCGCCGCCCGAACAATGCGCCAACGTGGAGGCTTTGAGCGACGTGGATGGGCTGCTCGGCGGGCTGGACCGGCTCATCGCCAAGAAGCGCGACCTCAAACAGTCCGCCATGCAGGAACTCTTCACCGACAAAACCCGGTTGGTATGAAACCGAATCACCCTTTGCATCCATGTCCGACTGCGACCCCTGCCGGGGTCGTGTCCATGCCTTCTGGATACCGGGGGTGTCGCTGCGCTCAACCCCCGGCTAATCGCTCCCATGCCTCCGGCATGAAAACCGCCATGACAGCGGCGTGCCGCCCCGAACCCGGAGGGTTCTCCGCCATGAGCCGGTGGTTGAGCGAGGAACGAGCGACACCACCGGTCACCGGGTGAATTCAATCCCGCATCCCGGAGGGATGCCAGCGGCGGGAGAGGACCCGCGCCCTCCAGCACGCCATGATGCAGGAACTCTTCACCGGCGAAACCCGGTTGATTGATGGTTGAGAGTTGATGGTGGATATCCAGAAAGCAGAGCGATGAGCTTGAAGCTATTCATCAGCAGCGTGCAAAAGGAGTTCGCCGCCGAAAGGCAGGCGCTGAAGGATTATCTTCCCGGCGATGCATCGCTGCGGCGGTTCTTCGAGGCGTTCCTGTTCGAGGATTTGCCGGCGTCCGACCAGCGGCCGGACGCGGTGTCTTTGGATGAGCCCTCACCATAACCCATCCCCAGCCCCTCCGAACAGCTGCGCTCCGCTTACCGCTTACGCTGCATCGGACTCAAGCAAGCGTGGAAACCGGCTCTGACCTCGCCTCCAGCGCGTATGCATGAAGGAGGTATAGAGGCATGAGATTTGCCAGTTGCAAAGCGAAGGGCTCTGGCGGGCGCGGCTGGCTTGGAAGTCGCTCAAACGAATTGGAGTCGAGCCAAATGCATCCGCGTCGGCGCCGCGCGGGGATTGCGGCGGATCACGGGCGGTCCCATGAAGTGTCGTAATGTCTGGGCTGCTGCGCTTGATTGGGGGTGAACGGTTCGACGTGCCAATCGGCGAGCAAGACAGATCCGCGGCCGGTCTTGAAGTAAGTGGTGGCGTTTGGGCGTGAGCCCCGAAATATCTTGTGCCGCGCCGCAAGCACATTTCCTGGCGGCACAAATCGGCCGTCGTCAATAAAAGGCTGGCCATTCTTCGTGTCGCCATTTTCATCCACTAACACCATCTTTTGCGCGGGCGACTTAATGGCGGTGTATTTGAACGGCAGTGCGGGCGCCGATCCGGCCACAATCGGGAAGATCGAACCGGGGCCGAGATTGCGGTTATCCAACAAATAGCTGACCAGCGAATAACTATACACGTAAGGGTTCGCATCCATCTTGCGTCGCGCATCCCAATCCTTGTCTGATGGACAGCGGAAAATGTTGGTATTGAACGAACCGAGATACCGGCCGATGGCGGTATTGCGCGGATCTTGAATGATGCGGCTGGTGAAATCGCCGCTCCCGGCGCGCTGGATATTCCAAAAAATCCAGTCTTCATGCATGGGATTGTAAGCGCCGCGGGATGCGACACCCGGAAATGTGTCGCGGTTATCGTCGAGATACATCGCGAACGCCAGTCCGAGTTGTTTCAAATTATTGACGCACGCCGTTTGGTGAGCTTTGGATTTGGCGCGGCCCAAGGCGGGCACGAGCATGCCAGCGAGGATGGCGATAATCGCGATCACGACCAGCAACTCGATCAGGGTGAAAGCCCGGCGCTGGCCTTGGCGCAACGAAAAACGATTCAGTGAAGTATTCGTTTTCATAGACTGGCGAGGCGGCGCATGGATTTAGCTTCCTTGTACTTCAAAATGCGTAGCGAGCAGCATGATAGGACTTTGCTTTTTCAAAGCATGTTGACCATGGCGGTCCGGAGACATTCGGGCAACAGGAAAGTTCCTCGGAACCGGGTGTGGACGGGTGGTTGGAAGAGGACTCTCGCGTGGGGCAGCCGCGGCGGCGGCTCCATGCGAGAATCCTCCCCGCCCTCCCTGGAAAAACGTTTCGAAAACTCGGGATTTTGGCCTCGTTCGGACAGAGCCCGGAGCTCAAGCGTGTCCGCCGCGTTTCGCGAAACCGATGCGGGCGCCCCCGTTGTATTCCTCCTTCATCCCACCGACGGCTCGAGTTGAACGATTTTTCCATCCTTGCCCGGCACCACTTCGCCCCGGGCGATGCGGAAGGAACCACTGCCGAAGATTGTCCAGAATCGGGAACGTGCGCAGTCTTGCCGTCTTGGCCTTGCCGGCGTGAATCTCGATGATGCCGACGTCGAAGCGAATATCCTTCCATTCAAGCCGCTGAATCTCCGTGTAACGGCGTGCGGTAGATTTTCACGACGACGGAACCCCTTTTGACCTTCTGCGGGAAGTCGATTGTTTTCACGCCCGCGAGATTGTCAGGAAACTGTCAGGAAAAAACAGTTCCCCCAATTCCTTAAAAAAAGCTGGTGCGCGATACAGGGTTCGAACCTGTGACCCCTACCGTGTCAAGGTAGTGCTCTACCACTGAGCTAACCGCGCAACTCCTCGAAGCGCCGCTAAAGTGCGCAACCCCACGCCCCATTGGCAAGCAGGAATTCTGAGGTCGCATTCGCGTCGGTGCATCCAGAGGTTGTCGGTGACCGCGTTGTCGTGGTAGCGCAGACAGCCCTGTCTGCTGTGGCGCAGGCTGCCCAACCTGCGGCTCGACGAAGGGAACCCGGCGCGTGGAAAGCATGGAAGGACCTCCTTCTTCACCCGCCGGGCCGACGGACCGTCGGCGATACGGCAGGCTCGGCAGCCCGCGCCACACGACACACCACTTCGAGAGGCACGGCATTCGCGTTTGGCGGATCGCATCCCGGGGACGGGAAGCCGCACTAACCTCGTCAGGCCGATGCGTAACATCCGTCTTCCGCCGCTCAGCGACTCTTCTCTCGCCTAACGATTGAACTTGCCCGGCGTGGGTGTCAGGATACCAAAAAGCTTGGGATCCGAGGGCGTGCGTCCATAAGAACGATCCGGTCCCAAATCGGGATATGTAACCTGGTCCAACAACCCGTTCCCTGAATCATCCGGCCCCACGAGCAACACGGTTTCACCGTTGTTGCTCAAACGAAAATTCGTGTGCAACTCGGTGGTCACCGAACTGTCCTCGTCCGCCCACACCAACAGATAACCTCCCGGGGCAATCGTTGTAGCCGCGGGAAAAGTCCACTTGCGCGGATTCGAAGCGTCGTCGCTCAAGTGGTATCCGGACAGGTCGACGGCGCTCTGCGATGTGTTGAGCGACTCGATCCAATCGTCGAATTCACCCTGAGGATCCGCCAGCGTCCTCTTGTTATCGGCCATCAGCTCGTTGATGACCACCGGCGAGGCCAGCACCTCGCTGGTCCGCACGCGATAGCTCAAGGTCACCTGCTCCGCCCGGGCAGGATAAAACGCCGCCGCCCTCACCGCGTTCCCGGAGCGCGCCTCCACATAACACCGCACTCGTGTGCCCGCAGGATACTTGACAATGGACGCTCCAAAAAGCCCGTCCCCCGCTCCTCCGTCTCCATGCATGCCATCGTCGAACATGCGGGTTGATTGAAAGACACCGTAGGATTTGTCCCGCCAGTAAAGCCACACGGACTCGATCCCCTCCCCGTCGGTTTCCAGGACTCTCGCCGTAACCGTTCCTTCTTGGGAAGGATCCGGCGACGGAACCGGCACGGTGACGGTCTCGATTCGCGGCGCTCGAGGGCGCAATTCGGCGTGGTTGGTGAGGACCCGGTGCCGGTTGGTCACGAACCCCCTCAGCGCGTTGAGGTCGTTGGTATAACTTGTCATGGTGAAATTCCTCTTGGTGTCGGCGGCGATGTCCGCCACGGAAAGCCGGTGGATGCACTGGATCAGTGGTGTCAAATAGGCTGGGTTGTACCGTTCTTCGAGGACGGTTCGCATGTGCGCGAGGTAGCGCTGTTTGAACTGCGGCACACGAAGAAGCCGGTAAAGGACGGGGCGGGCGGTGATGTTGATGCCTTGTACTGGGGATAAATTGAGATCCCCCGGCGTGAAAGCCTCGTTGCCATCGTGTTCGATGGGATGGATCCGCCCGCTTTCGACCTCGAAGTAAAAACCATAATCGGCCCCCTTGTTGAAGTAGCTGTCATCATCCGCGAACAGGTTCTCCACGGCGAGAAACCACAGCCAGCGATCCACCGCCAACACTTGATCCACCCGCTCCGCGAAAGCGTTCATGTTGTTGGTCGGCGAGTTGTTCAGAACATCAATCACGGAGATGAGCCGCCGCCAGGCGTTGGTGGAATCCCCGCTCTTGAGTTCGTAATTGGAGCGATAAGCCGAAACATTGGTCCCCAGCCAGGCCAGCGCCGACCCCGACCCGCCGAAGGCTCCCCCGCTACCCGGTCCTTGCCCTCCGATGTTGGGCGCACGCCAGCGATCGCCGTCGTTGCTCGCAAACCACTCTTTGACCAAGATCGAGTTTTCCTGTTCCACAAAGGAATACACGCCCCAGTTGGTGCCATTGATGAACAACCGCGCCAGCGCTCCACGCGGACTGGGCGCGTATTCGTGCATCACGTTGAAATAAATCGATTCCCTCATGATACTTTCGTCTCCCGCCGCGTTGTTGAGATTCACGGTCTTGTAGCCCATCAATCTCCCGGTCGAATTCGTGAAATCCATCTCGAGATTGATGGATTTCTTGGCGCCGCCCGCGTCGAAAGAGGTGTTTCCCTTGTAGCGAGCTCCGACCCCGAAGTTCGTTCGCCCGTTGTCCAGGGACAACACGGCCAGCGTGTTCGATCCCGTCATGCGTCCGCGCGTCAACAACGTGGCCCAATTCGCCATTTCAAACCTCAAGTGCAACGTCCGCAGAACCCGATCGTCGAACAACCCCTCCGCCCGAACGGCGCGGAAAAACCGGTTCCCGTTCGTAGTTTGGAGGGCCGGCAACGGACGCGGATCTCCATCGGAATACATGGTGCCCATGCCGGCCGCGCTCTCCCATTCGGCGAGATGGGAACTCGCCTCAAAGCGCCACTCATCATCTCGATCCCCCACCACCTGCAGGGCCGGGGCGGCGCTGCCCCCCGTCACCCTCAAGGTGGCAGCGTGGATGGTGAGGATTCCGGAACCCAAGACGCAAAACGCCAACAGCCGGCCGGTCAGGAAAGAAATACACATGGTTGATGTCCTTCCTGTGACGGGTGCGTGCTCCTTTGGGTTACTCGATATTCCCCATCATTCATCGGTGTTCCACGGCTGCGCTCTTTGAATCACGACCCCAAACGAGCCGTTTTGTCTCACCGTAAATATCCATTAGTTGTGCCGTTGTGAATAAGTGACCCCGTATATTGTGGTTTTTTCACTTTACTTGGCGGCGAGGTCGATATTTGTTTTTGGGGTCATGCATCTTCGAAGTCTCACCGTTCTTGGTTTCAAATCTTTCGCGGACAAGACCACTTTGAACTTCGAGCCCGGCATCACGGCGATTGTCGGCCCCAACGGTTGCGGGAAGTCCAACGTCGCCGATGCGGTTCGGTGGGTCCTCGGGGAACAGTCGGCCAAAGCTCTCCGGGGCGGCGAGATGGCGGATGTCATTTTCAACGGCACGGACAGCCGTAAACCCCACGGCATGGCTGAGGTTTCGCTGACGATCTCGGACGTGGATTCCGACCAACTCAAAGCCGCCGGCGTCGAGCTTGTTTACAACGAAGTCACGCTCACCCGCCGGGTCTTCCGCGATGGCGGCAGCGAATACTTCATCAATAAGACGCCGTGCCGCCTGAAGGACATCCAGCAACTCTTCATGGGCACAGGGGTGGGCCGGACGAGTTACAGCATCATGGCCCAGGGGAACATCACTCAAATCCTCTCCAGCAAGCCTGAGGATCGGCGTTTGGTTTTCGAAGAAGCCGCCGGCATCACCAAATTCAAAGCCCAGAAACGCGAGTCCCTGCGCAAACTCGAATCCACCGAACAAAATCTCCTGCGGGTTGCCGACCTCATTCGCGAAGTGAAACGGCAGATCGGCTCGCTCCAGCGCCAAGCCGGCAAAGCCCGCCGCTTCAAACAGCTTTCCCAGGAACTTCAACATCTCGAAACCCAGCTGGCTCGCCATCAGTTCGACGTGCTCCAGACCGAAATCCGCGACCGGTTGCAGCGATCCGTGGCGCTGGCCTGCCGGATTCAAGAGCGGGAAACCGAGATCTCTGCCGCCGATTCCAGCATCGGAACACTGCGTGGCGAATTGTCCGACATCGATGCTCAAATCGCCGCCCTCCAGCAGCGAGCCCTGGAGCTGAAAGCAGAGGTTGAACGCCATGAAAACCGCGTTCATCACCATGAAGAGCGTCTGCGGGAAATCGACCAGCAACAAGGAAGGGCCATTGCCGAGATCTCCGAGAGCGAGGAACGCCAAACCCGCGCCGCCCACGAACTCGAATCCGTCAACGAGCGCGTCGCCTCGCTCGCAGCCACTCTCGAATCGATCCGGCTCGCGCTGAAGGATCGCCAGTCCTCGGTGGAGGCTTGCGACTCCAGCCTTCTGATCGTCCAAAACGAGCTTCGCCAACTGCAATCTCGCAGCATGGCTTCGGCGCAGCAACTCGCCCGCGTTCGGAACGAGATCTCCGTGCTGGATCTGCAAAAACAAGTCAATCAGGCGCACCTCGAAAAACTCGGCTCCGAGAGCATCCAGATTGGAGAAGAGATCCACGGACTCCAAACTCGCCTGGCCGATTTCGAGAAAACCGTCGAAGCGGAGAAACTCGACGCCCAATCCAAACGCGGCACGGTCGAGGAACGCCAGCAACGCCTCCGCACCCTCCAGCACGAAGCCGCCCAGACCTCCCAGGAACTGGACCAACTCCTCCGCGCCCAGACCGAGAAACACTCGCGCCTGAACGTGCTTGAGCAGCTCCAGGAATCTCACGAAGGGTTCAGCGCGGGAGCTCTCGCCGCCCTCAAACAATCCGACCTCGTGCTCGGCTCTCTCGCCGATCACCTTCGGGTGCCGGACCGCTACGTCGTCGCCATCGAATCCGCCCTGGGCCACGCCTTGCAGATCGTCCTTACCCGCCGTCCCGAATCCGCCCGCCAGATTCTGCAAGGCCTCGCCGAGAGAAAAATCGGCCGCGCTCACATCGCCGCCCTCGATTTGCCGTCCCAGGCCGAGAACGCTCAGGGTGTCGTTTCTCCCCAGGCCCCCGAAGGCGCCGAACTCGCGCTCTCCATCATCGAGGCATCCGATTCCGTGCGTCCGCTTTTGCAAGCGCTCCTCGGCCGAACCCTGGTGGTCTCGGACATGGAGCAGGCGCTGCAAATCTGGCCCGCTTCCGCCGGGCAGCACGATTTTGTTGCGCTGGACGGGCAATTGCTCAGCCGCCACGGGGTCTTCACCGGCGGCTATCTCAACGGCGCCGGGAACGGCAAGGCACCCTCCTCGATCCTCGGGCGGAAGAACCAGATCGCCGAACTCCTGGCCCAGGCCGCCGCGTTGCTCGAAAAGATCAATGAAACCAGCCGCCGCAAAGGTGCGCTCTCAGGCGAGCACACCGCGCTCCAAGCCAGCCTGAACGAGGCGCAAACCGAACTTCGCGCCCAGGAGGTCGCCATCGCCGCCCGTCAAGGCGAGTTCAACGCGCTTCAGCGATCACTCCAGAATTTGAAGCACCGGCTTGAGACCGTCCGCTTCGAATCCACCCAACTCGAAGCCCAGGATCTGGAAGGCGCCCGCAAACGCTCCGGGCTCGCGGATCAGGCTTCCACCTTCGAACTGGAGGAGAGGCAGTCGCTCGCAGCCGTTGCGGAACGCACCGCCCTTTTGGAGCAAATCCGGGCCCAACGGGATCTCGCGCACGCCGCGCTCACGGAAATCAAAGTGCAACTGGCCTCGGAAGAGCAATCGCTCGCCGCCTTGCGCAAGCAGCAGCAGCCGCTGGAGCAGCGGTTGCGGGAGCTAGCCCAAGCCCTGGCTCAGAGAAAAGCTGACATCGCCGATTTTCTCGCCCGCTACGAGCAATCCGTCCAGGAGATCGCCGCCTCACGCGCTCGCGTTGAAGTGCTCCATCGCGAACGCGAACAAACCAGCCAGGAATCCTCCGAGGCCAATTCCCGTCGCGAAACGAAATTTTCCGAAATCCATTCCCGGGAAGCCTCCCTCCGCGAATGGCGCTCGCAGCTCTCTTCGCACCTCCAGGACAAAAGCCAGATTGAGATCGAACTCGCCCAAAAACGAATGTCGGTCGAGAACCTGAGCGAAAAGGTCCTCCAAAAATACCAAATCAAGATCGAGGACATCCGCGGCGAATGCATCACCATCACCATCGCGGACGAGGGGCCCGCCAAGGTCCAAACCTTGACCCCGGAGGAAATGGCGTCCCACGGCGTCTCCACCGACTGGACCGCCGTGGCCGATCAGGTCACGGTCATGCAGAAACGCCTTGAAGAAATGGGGCCGGTCAATTTGGTCGCCATCGAGGAGTATGAGGAGACCGAGCAGCGCCATCAGTTTCTCACCTCGCAGTACGACGATCTGGTCAAAGCGAAAGAGCAATGGGTGGAGGTTCTCAACCGCATCAACAGCCAGACGAAAGAGATGTTCGTCGCGACGTTCAATCAAATCCGCGACAACTTCCGCCTCATGTTCGCGGAAGTGTTCGGCGGAGGCAAAGCGGACCTCCACCTCTCCGACGAAGGGGACGTCCTCGAAAGCGGCATTGAGATCATGGCCCGCCCCCCGGGCAAGCAGCTTCAGCATATCGGACTCCTCTCCGGCGGCGAGCAAACCATGACCGCCGTCGCGCTGCTGTTCTCCATCTACCAGGTCAAACCCAGTCCGTTCTGCGTGCTCGACGAGCTCGACGCCCCGCTCGATGAATCCAACATCAATCGCTTTGTCCGCATCCTCAAGCGGTTCCTGGAACATTCCCAGTTCATCATCATCACCCACAACAAGCGGACCATCTCGACCGCCGACATCCTCTACGGCGTCACCATGCAGGAGCAAGGCGTCAGCCGCATGGTCAGTGTGAAGTTTCAGCCCTCCACGGAACAGGGTTCCGGACGGCTCGCGGCTTCAGCCCCTTCCCCTGCTCCCGCCACGGAGGACGCGGACGAAAGTTCCCAAGTCGTCATGGCCAAATAGCTCGGAAACCACGAGCAAATGATCAAAAACTGAACGGCTCATTGGTCACGCCGCATTGCGGGCACCGTGATCGATCCACGTCGTGATCGTCCGTGTAAACGTAGCGGCATTTCTCGCAGCGGAAGACATTGTCGACATGCGGCCCTTGCTGGAATTTCCGGCGACGAAACAAATCCCAAACGGCCAAGCCACCGATCGCGGCCATCAACAATCCCACATAGGCGAGCGTCAAACCCGGAAGGCTCATGGAGGGGGATTGGGCGCGGGAAGCGCCCACCGCACGAGCAACTCTCCGAATTGAAGGTTCGGCTCCGCGTCGGACACCGGCTCAAACCGTACCTTTCGCGCCGCGTTCAGAGCTGCTTGATCCGCCCGGGCTTGGTCGGGAGAAAGCGCCGCGGAGTGGCCGACGATCCTTGCCGTCTGCACCCGGCCCGAACGTTCGACGGCGAGGTGAATCCGGCTGGGCGCAATCAAGTTCGTCACCAGGGCGTTCGTTAACTCGGGCATGTGGCTCAATCCCCGCCCGCGCAAAGTCCCCCGCCACTCCACCTTGGGATCGACCGACCGTCGAAGGTTGCCGCTGCTCACTGGGGGCGGCGTCTGGAGTGGCGTCGATTGGCCGATGGTGCTGGGCCCGATCGAGACCTCGGGAGCCAACGGGTCAGGACGGGTGAGAGGCGCCCGCGACAGCCCCATGAATTGGGAAGTCAACGGCTCCTCTCGCAAATCGTGCACCAATTGTCGCGGCTTCAGCCAGGCTCGGCCAGAGGAACCGCGGTGGTCGGGCACCGCGAGCCTCGCCGGATCCTCGTGCAAGGCCAGCGTGGCCGCAATGGACGCAGGATCCGTCAAGACCCTCGCCACACATCCGTCGGAATGTTCCCGCTCCGGGGTGCCCCCCGGCTGGTAAACAGCCGCGAAAAAGGCGAGATGCGCCACCAGGATCAGCGTGATGCCCAGGGACCATCGCAACGCCTCCCTCCAGCCAGTCCCGCGACGCGGTGGGGTTTTCATGAACCAGGCTCGCGTGATCGAGGAGGCTGTGGCTGAATGCCGGACGGACGCGTCGCCCAAAGCAGTTCCCGAAACCCTGCCTCCTCCGCCAGCTTCGAGATGGGGAGCAGATCCCCGTAAATCGCCCTCGCATCCGCTTGCACGACCAGCGTGAGCGGAGCCTTTGACTCCTTCACCCGCTGCGAGAGCTTGGCTTTCAAACTTTCAAGACCGATGGCCTGTTGCTCGAAAAACAACTGGCCCGACCGGTCCACCGCAATCGCCAGCGAGGGATAACTCGGGCCGCCCTCGCCCGTATTCCCGGGAAGGGAAAGCCGGACGCCGGGCGTGTGGACCAGCACCGTGTTCAGGGTCAAAAAAATCAGCAAGAGAAACGCCACCGCCGCGAAAGGCGCCACGGTCAATTGCCCGGTAAAAACCTTGAGATTGCGCTGGAATTTCACGCTTTGGGGCCGCTGTTCTTTTCGGACAGCATGTTCAGAATATCCGTCGAGGCTCGTTCCATGTCCAACACGATGCTGTTGACCCGGCTGACGAGGAAATTATACCCCAAATAAGCGGGGACGGATACCGCCAATCCAAACGCGGTGCAGATCATGGCTTTCCAAATCCCTCCCGAAAGCAGTTCGATTCGGACATAGCGCCCGCCTTGCTCGAGGACTTCGAACACGGACATGAACCCGACCACCGTACCCAGAAGCCCCAGGATCGGAGCGATTTGCGCGATGGTCGCCAGAATGTTCAACTTCTCCTCCAGGCGCGGAATCTCCGCCGCTCCTGCCTCCTCTAGGGCCTCTCGAATTCCTTCCCGGCCCTTGTCGCGACTCAGCACCGCGGCCTTGACCATGCGGGCCACAGGCCCGGGGGTCGCGTCACAGATGGAGAGCGCCTCAACCACGTTGTCCCGCTTCAACACATTCCGCACACCGCTCAGAAATTCCGCCGAGTTGATCTGTTCCCGATGATACAAAAGCACCCGCTCAATCAGCGTCGCCACCGCCACCGCGCTCAGCAACAGCAACAGCCACATCATCCATCCACCCATCGAGAGGACTTTGAAGAACATGTCGCTTTATAGGGTTCCTCCAGATCTGCATCCAAGGCGAAAATCTCCCGGGCGTTGGGATCGGAGTATCCAGAGGTTGTCGGTGATGGGCGCGGCAGCGCCGATCGGGTCGGGTGCCGGGGATTGCGCCCCGGCACCCTCCCACACCACCGGACGTGCGGTTTTCCGCATCCGGCGGTTGAACGCAGCGGCCCTTCACACGGTGGCCGCAAGGTCGGATGGCATCCAAAACCCGTGACGTCGCAACGCCGCGTTGCTTAACGCCGTCTGCA